>DATERQ010000195.1:0-10047 GCA_035271345.1 bacterium
CCCATGCCAAGGTGGGAATACAAAACTGGTTCAAATTACGACATAGTGGGCCCCGACAGTTGGAATTTAGATTTAGTATCTAGGAGGAGGGGATAATTTAGGAAAAGATAATCAGGGAATTTTTAAAAGGCCTAGGGAAGGCCTATTTTGAGGACCTCAAAATAGGCCTTCTCATTTTTCGGGAAGGAGATGCCTTGCATCTGGGTATATTGCCACTTCTACAGACCTTTTTCCCGGTATGTTATTACGTTTTGCGGAAACTCAAGTTAAAGAAGGGTTGTCAACAACAAGTGGCCGTGTTATAATGCCATTAATATGGGAAAAGTAATGATAAGGCTTAGTAACTGCTTGCTATTTGTTTAGAGAGCTGGTGATTAGGTGCAAGCCAGACGTAACTAGCAGTGAAAATACACCTTGGAATTGCTGACTGAAGATCAAAGGTCGCGCCGGTATCCACCGTTACCCGGAACAAGCAAGAGGCCGCTTCAAGCAGCAATAAAGGGTGGTACCGCGTGAAGAAAACCTTCTCGTCCCTACGATGAGAAGGTTTTGTTGTCTGATTATCGAAAAGAAAGGGGTTAAAGATATGACGGTAGATGAACAAATGGAAGTTTTTTTGCGAGGGACGGCCGAAATTATTTCGCCGGAGGAATTGCGCCACAAAATATGCCGTGCTAAGCAGAACAATTGTCCGCTCCGCATTAAGCTTGGAGTTGATCCTTCAGCTCCGGAAATACACCTTGGCCATACGGTGGCTTTACGGAAAATGCACCAATTGCAGGAAGTGGGACATCAGATTATTTTTTTGGTGGGTGACTTTACTGGCCGCATAGGGGATCCTAGTGGACGTTCGGAAACGAGAAAGCAACTGACCGAGGAGGAAATAGCTGCTAACGCTAAAACCTATACTGATCAGGTGTTTAAGATATTGGATCCTGAAAAGACTGTAGTTGACTACAACAGTCGCTGGTTAGAAGCCCTTACTTTTTCAGAGGTAATAAAGCTGGCTGCCAAGACCACCGTGGCTCGTATCCTAGAACGGGACGATTTTGCCACTAGGTTTGCTAACAACCGACCGATTGGTTTACATGAATTTCTTTATCCCTTGATGCAAGGATATGATTCAGTGGCATTAGGGGCTGATGTTGAATTAGGGGGTACTGACCAAAAGTTTAACCTGCTTATGGGCCGACAGCTACAGCGTGATTTTGGCCAAGAACCCCAAATCTGCCTTATGCTACCGATTCTGGAAGGAATCGACGGTACTCAGAAAATGAGTAAAAGCCTGGGGAACTATATTGGCATCAATGAGCAGCCATCAGAAATGTACGGCAAAACCATGTCTCTTCCAGATGAACTAATGATCAAATATTATGAGCTTGTTACGGATATGCCCCTGGCTGAAATTAGAAGGGTTGAATCTGCACTGAAAGATGGTACCCTTCACCCACGTGATGCCAAAATGCGCCTTGCCCGGGAAATAGTTACTTTATACCACGGGGACATGGCTGCTAAAATTGCTGAGGAGTCGTTCAAAACCGTATTCCAGCGCGGCCATACCCCGAATGAGATACCAAAGCTTTCCTTTCCCGCAGAATTATTGAATAACGAAGGCAAGATTTGGATTGTTAGATTGCTCACCCAGTTAAAAATGTGTTCTTCGGGAAGTGAAGCACGACGACTAATCCATCAAGGTGCTGTGAGTATTGATGGGACCAAGCAAAAAGATGCCAACGCTCACATCAAAGTACAGCCTGGCATGTTGATTCAGGTAGGTAAAAGGCGGTTTGCACGGCTGGCTTAACCATCGGTCAAGGCACTCTTTCCGCCACCTCTCATAGACTATAAAGGGGAGGTGTGGGTGCTGATGGGCGGTCGGCAATGCAGACGGCAATATATTCCACTTTTAATACTACTAATATCATCATTTTCTATTGGGATTCTCCTGGTGGTGGAACGAAATGTCGGACCAATGCTGATGACTGTTGCTGAAACTAAAGCTAAAATAATGACAATAAAGGCCATCAACTTGGCAATTAACAGGGAGGTTGTTGCTGCGACTAAATTCCAGGAGCTAATCATCATCCATAAAGACATTGAAGGAAAAGTAACGTTAATTCAACCAAATACGGTAGAAATATCGCGGCTAGCGGCTACTGCAAGCACTTCTATTCAAGAACAGTTGGAAACAATGAGGAAGCAGAGAGTGGCCATTCCGGCTGGGCAGGTCTTCAGAAGCGCTCTTTTGGCCAATTTTGGGCCCCGTATTATGGTTTCCATAGTGCCGCTCGGTACTGTTCGCATTAATGTAAACAGCGATTTCAAAAACGCCGGTATTAATCAGACGTTACACCAGCTTATATTGGAAATTGAAGCGGACGTCCAAGTTGTGATTCCTTTAGCCCGAAGCACCACCTCTGTCTCGACTTCAATGCCACTTAGTCAAACAGTTGTTGTGGGAGAGGTTCCTCAGCATTACTGGCAACTGTACAGTTCAGACAGATAGATACACAGCGAAAGGGAAAATTCTTGAGTTTCCTCAAAACGTAACGACTTACTAAAGCCGTTACCAGTCGCCGTTTTTCTGACTAAGGCAACCCTATAAATGGCAACAGCGGCACAAATTTTAGGGATGTCAAAATAAACCATGCTTAACCCCTTTTAAAATTACCAAATCCAATTCCCCTGTAAGTCTACTTTACTATCTCCCCCTTCGGCAACAAATCCCTATTCTAACTACCTTGACCCACCATGTCGTACCTTAAACCAAGCTCGTATCCCCATTTTGGCGTGGACCAGAGCGAACAGAATACATTCGGCGGGTTAATAATAGAATTGTATGTCCTTCTGTAAGCCCTTGAAATGTAAGAATCGACAAGAAGCTAGCTTGAAAAATAAGATAGACTCCTTTTGACGTCTATAGCCGTTCCCTGGTGCTTTTAATATGAATGGGTTCATTTAAGGCGGTACTGATATCTTTTAAAACAACGCTCCCCGACTTTAGCATTCCATAAATGGCTTGGGTGACAAATTTCCTTTCTACCCTATTTTCCCTAGGGACTAGACTCTTGGAGAAATTGACCGTTTTCCGTTTTATTGTGTAAACATCTGTGGTAGAATAGAACATGAAAGGCCCTCCCTCTATAATCTTAATTTATCTTCCTCAGGCTCACGTAATCTCAGTATGTCACATTAGTTTAGAATAAGAGAACGAGGTTAGCTGTCTCCGATGGAACAGGATTCCAGAGAAAAGGCAACCTTAAATAAGCCTTATATAAAAGCCTTAGTTTCTTAGCTGTTACGGCCCCTGGGAATCCATGTCCTCTTGGTGGCAACCCTCCCATGTCTCGCAGGGTCAGTGCCCCAAATTCCTTCGTTCTGCCTATCCATGAGGTGGACGTCAGTTATGCTCCTTTGCAGGGTCTATGCCCGGATGGAATTTTATTCAACCTGACTGCTCCCAAGCTCAATTTTTCAATGTGCACATACCTGAACGGATACCCGAGTCATACCCTTGTATCAATAGCGAAACGGAAGCTAAGATGCTGATTAAGCCGCCAATTGAAGTGCTGGCCTTTGAATATCGCTAAGCATCTTTTGTCCATCGTAAGCAACATTCTTAGTCAAAATGGCGTAGAACACGCGGATTAGTTTGCACATTAGGGCTACCAATGACTGTTTCTTTGTGAGTGGATTATCCGATCTCGTTGTGTAGTACCGGTGCAGTTCCCTAAATTCATCATTTTTGGCTACTAGCGGCATCACCGTTCGAAACAATAATGCTCGTAGGCCGCTTCTTCCGCGCTTACTTATGGTGGTACGACCTTTATGCTTACCGGAGCTATTTTCTTTAAGATTCAGGCCGGCATATTTCTGAATCTGTTTGGGGCTATCAAAACGCGTGATATCCCCTACCTCAGATAAAAACCCGGCGGCTGTGATTAAACCAACGCCCTTGATCTTAAGCAGTTCCTGGCAAGCCGGAATCTGCGATAACAGCCCCTCGACCATAGCCATTATTCGTTGTTCCTGGCGCTTAAGTAGTGTGTATTCTTCGAGGAGAAGGTTTAGCTCTTCACGCGCAGCCATAAGGCCCTGGCTTACGCCCACGGAGCACTGGGCTGCTTTGTATAGCTTGGTTGCCCGTTTTATTCCTACGGCCCTAAGCCTCGCCTCCTTCCAATGATGCGTTATACCGGAAACACCTTGCTCGATCACTAATAAGGGTGTGGGGAACTTCTCTAAACAAATTTGCGCTGCCTTACCTTCCCAGCTAGCAAACGCGGTATTAAATTCGGGAAAGTAGATGGCAAGCCAACGCTTTACTCGGTTTTTTACGCTGCTGAGTTGTCTGGTAATTCGGTTGCGGATTGACATTGCTGTTCTTAGCTCACTGTACACGCCTTCTGGTATATACGGGGTCACGTACCGACCGTCTTTTACGAGCATGGCGATGGTCTTTGGATCTTTACGGTCATTTTTGGTCGGGTTGTTGTCGTCCAGTTCTTTAAAGCGCTTTACATGGTATGGATTCACTAGGACTACTTTGAGGCCGTGGTTTTTTGCATGCTCGGCGAGGCTAAACCAATAGTGCCCCGTAGGCTCCATACCAATTACTACGTGATCTTTTTTGCACTTTACCGAGAGGTCTTTTATCCATAGCTGCAGCTTCATAAACCCCTCTCGGTTGTTTGTAAACCTTATGACCTTCCCATGCTCAATTCCTCGAAAATCGAAGGCTCTAGCATAGTGAATCTGGCTTGCAATGTCTACGCCTACTATGAGGGTCGTTTCTGTCAGTTGCGATATTCTGTCGTTTTGGGTATACTTCATCTTAGGTACCTCCCTTAGATTTGGATTGTGAACTGACCGTCCACAACCTTATTCTAATGTGAGGTACCATTTATTTCAAAGACGATATTTGTTTATTACAGGAATGCTCCTTTAATTGTTTAGTACCATTTGGCGGTTAACCTTATTATACTAAACTTTGGAGGGCTTTTCTTTAATTTATAGGGTAAAATGCTACTTTTATTGGCGCTTTTGGGCTATTTACCCCACCTTTCATTCCGAACCGTTAGCCATTGGGATTTTTGCGGAAACTCAAGAAAGGAAGTTCGTCTTGCCAGTGCTGGTAAAGCATGTTATACTGCAAGCAGATGTCGTTGAGCGGGCTAATATCTTACAACGCCGGAGGTTTGGGAAGAGTGGGTTTTAGCCCACTCTTTACTGTTAATACTATAGAATATGACATGCAGATGGTAGGTGCAAGGCCACTGGATTAGGAGGATAGCTGGTGAGCACGATAATCAAAACAGTCACTGATCTAATTGAACCGATAATTGAGCAAGAACAATTGGAGCTAGTGGATGTGACTTATTCAAAAGAAGGGGGCCGTTTTTTTCTACGGGTGTTTATCGATAAACCAAAAGGTATTAGTATTGATGACTGTGAGCGCGTCAGCGTTTTGGTAAGCACATTATTGGACCAGCACGATCCTATACCTCAATCATATGTCCTTGAGATCTCATCTCCTGGTTTGGACCGCCCACTTAAACATCGTCGTGATTGTGAACGGTTTAGGGGAAAAAAGGTTAAGATCAGTATGTATGCTCCAGTTAAAGGACGGCGTCGATTGACTGGGGTGTTATTGGGATTTAAGGATGGACATATGCGATTGAAACTTGAAAATGAAGATACCGTGTCCGTTCCGTGGGAAGCCATTGCGCAGGCACGATTGGTAGCAGAAATTGACTGGGAGGGAATAAAGTGAACCGGGAATTCCTTGGAGCCTTAAATGAGTTGGAAAAGGAACGCGGCATTAAAAAAGCAATTATTTTAGAAGCGCTAGAAGCCGCACTCGTTTCGGCTTATAAAAAGAATTTTTCTTCCGCCCAGAATGTTCGCGTGGAAATCAATCGTGAAACGGGAGAAGTCAAAGTATTTGCCCGAAAAATCATTGTGGCTGAGGTGAAGGACTCACGTTTAGAGGTATCATTAGACCAGGCAAAACAGTTGGATCCTCGTTATGAAGTAGAAGACCTGATCGAATTTGAGGTGACTCCTCGTGACTTTGGGCGCATTGCGGCCCAAAACGCAAAACAAGTTGTGGTTCAGCGCATCAGGGAGGCCGAGCGCAGCATCGTTTTTGAAGAGTTTGCTGACCGAGAAGGTGATATTGTTACGGGTCTCATACAAAGATTTGAACAGAGAAACCTCATGGTAGACCTTGGTCGCGCCGAAGCTGTTTTGCCTGCCAGCGAACAAATGATTACCGATAGATATCGAGCCGGGGAACGGCTAAAGACCTATGTGCTGGAGGTCAACCGTACCACAAAGGGACCTCAGATCCTGTTATCGCGTACCCATCCAGGGTTTCTCAAGCGTCTGTTTGAGCTTGAAGTACCTGAAATCCATGATGGTACCGTGGAAATTAAGACCATTGCCCGTGAAGCAGGATTAAGATCGAAAATGGCTGTTTGGGCCCGCGATCCTAATGTTGACCCGGTAGGAGCCTGTGTAGGACCCCGAGGATTTAGGGTCCAGTCGGTAGTAAACGAGCTCAATGGGGAGAAAATCGATATAATTCAATGGAGCAATATGGCTGAAGAATTCATTGCTAGCAGCCTTAGCCCTGCCAATGTTGTGGCTGTTTACTTAGATGAAGACCTACGGGTGGCACAGGTTATGGTTCCTGAAAATCAACTTTCACTGGCCATTGGCAAAGAGGGCCAAAATGCGCGTTTAGCGGCAAAACTCACTGGCTGGAAAATTGATATCAAAGATGCAGATGAAGTCAGAGACGAACCTGCCCCACCCCAATGCGGGGCTGCAGTGGTGGAGGTGGCTGACAGGTGATGAAGAAGCGTCGAGTACCTATGCGTATGTGTGTCGGCTGTGAAGAAATGCGGCCTAAAAAGGAGTTACTCCGTGTGGTTCGCACCCCAGACGGCATTATAAAAGTTGACCGAACGGGGAAACAGTCCGGGCGGGGTGCTTATATCTGCCCCCGGCGCTATTGTCTGGAGTTGGCTCTAAAAGGAAAGCGGCTACAAAAGGCGTTGTCTAAAAGCATTTCGCCAGAAGTGATTCGAGATATTGAAGATCGCCTGGTGGAGATATAGCTTCCATGTTTGGCTTGATAGGCCTAGCGATGAAAGCAGGCAAAATTGTTATTGGGGATGAGGTTATACTAAAGGCCATTCAACTGTCCCAAGTGTATTTGTTGTTAGTGGCAACTGATGCGAGCAACCGTACTAAACGAACCGTTTCTTCTCGGGCCAGGACCAATAATATTCCCTTGATCGAACTAGCAAACAAAAGTCTGTTAGGTAGCCGAATGGGCAAACGACAGATAGCAGTAGCGGCGGTAATTGACCGATCATTGGCCCAAGCCATCCAGAGTAAGTGGGCTGATGTGAAAAACTGAAAACCACGGAGGTGACCTAATGGGCAAACAGCGCATATATGAATTAGCCAAACGGCTGGAAATTTCCAGCAAGGAACTACTGGAGCTCCTGGCGGAAATGGGCGTAGAAGCAAAAAGCCATATGAGTACATTGGATCGGGCCACTGCCTTGCAAGTACTTGCCAGCCTTGGTGAAGGTGCCCCCATATCTGTGCCGAAACCTGATGCGGAGGTAGAGAAATCAGTTGAAAAAGCTAAGGAAGAAATAAGAACTAAGGAGCGGAAGAACAGAATTAAACAACAGAAGAATGGGCTAAAAAAACCTAAAGAACCACGGCCTAGCGACCTTGACGAAGCACAAAACACCAAAACGATCACCGCAGATACGGGTGTCTCATTAGCTGAAGAAATACGACTACCAAACTCGCTTACTGTTCAAGAGTTATCTACTCTACTCAAACGTCCGGGAGGGCAGATCGTTAAACTCCTTTTTGATAGGGGCGTAATGGCAGGGCTTAATCAGGCCATAGACTATTCTGTAGCAGCCCAGGTAGCAGAAAAGCTCGGCTTCAAAGCCATGCAAACAGAAGAACAGTTGCCAATATTGGAAGAGGTTAAAGATCACCCCGATCAACTGCGCGATCGCCCACCCGTTGTCACAGTGTTGGGTCATGTGGACCATGGCAAGACCTCACTTTTGGATGCCATTCGCCATACCAAAGTGACGATTGCGGAGGCTGGAGGTATCACTCAACACATCGGGGCATCTGTAGTGACTTTTGATGGTCGTGATATCGTCTTTCTTGATACCCCAGGACACGAAGCTTTTACCGCTCTTAGGGCACGCGGTGCACAAGTAACTGATTTAGCCATTCTGGTTATTGCTGCTGACGATGGGATTATGCCCCAGACCGTGGAGGCTATTAACCATGCCAGGGCCGCCAAAGTGCCAATAATTGTCGTGATCAATAAGATTGATAAGCCAGGGGCCCGCCCGGATATGGTAAAACAGCAACTTACTGAGTATGAACTGAT
Organism: bacterium; assembly: GCA_035271345.1. Lineage (GTDB taxonomy): Bacteria > Bacillota > DTU030 > DUMP01 > DUMP01 > DUNI01. The sequence goes on from DATERQ010000195.1 coordinate 8,444, forward strand.
ACCAGAAGAATGGGGCGGCGATACAATTTGTCTATCGGTATCGGCAAAACAAAAACAGGGTATTGAGGACCTGCTTGAAATGATTCTATTGATGGCAGATATGCAGGAATTAAAAGCAAACCCTAAACGGCAGGCAGTTGGCACTATTATAGAGGCTGAACTTGATCGGGGCCGCGGGCCGGTGGCTAGCGTATTAGTGCAAAGGGGTACGCTATATGTTGGTGATGCCATTGTAGCTGGAACTGCGTCTGGTAGGGTGCGGGCCATGACCAATGATAAGGGTAGCCGTGTTGGTGCAGCCGGGCCTTCGGTCCCTGTGGAAGTGCAAGGTTTTAGTGAAGTTCCTCAAGCCGGCGATATTATGCGGGTAGTTGAAGATGAAAAGACTGCCCGATCCTTGGCCGAGGCGGAGAGACATCGGTTAAGGGAAACTGAGCTGCAAACAAAGGGCGGTTTATCCTTGAATGAATTGTATCTACGCGTGCAAGAAGGGAAAGTCAAGGAACTCAATCTAATAATAAAAGGCGATGTTCAAGGTTCGGTGGAGGCCATCGAGCATTCTTTAGAACGGCTTTCCACCTCTGAAGTAAAGGTAAATGTTATCCATACCGGGGTTGGGACTATTACCGAAACTGACATTATGCTGGCCGCTGCCTCTAAGGCGGTCATTATTGGCTTTAATGTACGCCCAGAAGGAAAAGCAACGCAGGCAGCGGAAGCCGAAAATATAGACATTAGGCTCTATCGCATAATATATGATGCCATTGAAGATGTTAAAGCGGCTATGGAAGGCATGCTGGCACCTAAAATACGGGAGGTATCTTTGGGCCAGGCAGAAGTCCGGACAATCTTTCATGTGCCTAAGGCCGGAACAATTGCCGGCTCTTATGTAAAAGAAGGGAAGATTAGCCGCGATGCCCAGGCTCGTCTTGTAAGAGATGGAATTGTGATTCATGAGGGACCAATCGGGTCTTTGCGCCGATTTAAGGACGATGTAGGCGAAGTGGCTGCCGGATATGAATGTGGGATTGGTTTAGCCAATTACCAAGATATCAAGGCAGGTGATATTGTTGAGGTTTTTCGGCTGGAGGAGATTCCCGCTACCTTGTAATTTAATGTAATAAATCGGACGCGGAGGTGTTATCGGTGGGCAAATTACGCGTGGCCAAATTGGGGGAAGCTTTTAAGCAAGAGATTAGTCAAATAATACAACTTGAGTTAAAGGATCCTCGTATTGGGTTCGCTTCTGTCACGCGGGTTTTAGTCAGTGGAGATTTGCGTCTAGCTACCGTATATGTAAGCGTCTTAGGCAACAAAGAGGAAAAAAAGAACACAATGGAAGGGCTTATTCGGGCAGCAGGTTTTATCCGATCGGAACTAGGCCGACGTATACGGTTGCGTTATTCGCCGGAACTTACTTTTTGTCTGGACGAGTCCATTGCTCATGGCATTGAGCTCACGGGATTCATTGATCGCCTTCAAGAAGGAGCAAAAGATCATGCCTATTCCGCAGCTACAAAAAATAAGAACCATCCTTCAACATAGCCCTGAGTTGGTTTTATGTTGCCATGCAGATCCGGATGGTGATGCTCTTGGCTCTCTTT
>DATERQ010000196.1:0-8202 GCA_035271345.1 bacterium
GCTTTAATTGCTGATATACCTGCCGATAAATCTGATCATACCAATTGTCCATTACCTTGGGGGCAGCAATTGCATTGGCGGCTAAGGCTAGAATTAGAGTTGCCGTGAGCAATCCGGTAAATAGTCTTTTAGACATGTGACACCTCTCCCCATTTAAATAATTAGCGAAGTTGTTAGCTTGATTATATCGGTCATGCCAGATTTTGTGCAAAGGGCCAAGTTGGACCAAATCCTCCCGTTTTTGCCAAGGGCCCATCCCTGGACCATTGGGCTGGACAGGCTACAGCAGGCTGACCTAAATGGCTACTAACCTATCCGCTGGCAATTGATTCCTACCAAAAACAAACCACGGCCTCGCCCGGCCATGGTTTGAATGGATGCCCATCGGTCCCCGACTTATCCCTTCCCGCTCACCTTGATCGGAATACAAATTTTTTGCCCCGGATAAATGAGTTCCGGATGCTTAATGGTGGGGTTGGCTGCCAATAACGCTTCCAAACTCACGCCATGGCGTTGGGCAATACTCCAAAGGCTTTCGCCCTTTTGTACTACATGAAACTTCATGCTGGGGCATTCCGGAACGTGTGGCGGATGGTGTGGGGGAGGTTTCGGTATCGCCTTTTCTTTCACATCTACCACCACCTGTAACTGTTTCGGTTCGGTTACCTTAACAAAAGCCTCTACAATCACGGCTTGGGTCAGCAATTGCCCGGCGCCAGCCGGTGAACTGGGCGGACATTTATCATGTTCATGGTGGTGATCGTGGTGATGATCGTGGTGATGATGATCATGATGCTTATGGCCATCTTTTAGTGAGTATTCCACCTCACCGATAATGTTTGCCCGAACGTGCACTGACATATCCGACGTGGACCCCGGTGTATCCAACACCATCCGGAAGGGTACATCTTCAGAATGATGGCGCAGCAAATTACCCATATCGACGAAAAAAACTTGCTTATGAATGGTACCCCGGACAATTACCGAATCTCGTTTTACCTCAGAAGTAACATCCTCCAACCGGGCCATGATGGAAAAAATTTTTAGGGCTTGCATTGGCAAGCAAACTTCGCTGTTGATGGATTCGCGCTTAGTATCTTCCGTTACTACATGATCCACCTTAAGCAAGCGCCGGTCCACAATAATGTGAGGGCCTTTAACATTGGTAACCACTTGAATTTGAAGTGGCTCCACCACTTTGATGAACGCCTCTACGATCATCGTTTGCCGCAGGCTGTGCCCTGGGACATGACGCAGTTTAAAATCATCCACCATTACCCGCACATCCACAAAGGCCTCCATGTCTTTGCTGGCCCCGGGAATGTCAGCAGTAATGGAAAACGGTACGTCTTCAGGTTGGTGCCGGACCAAATTACCTTCATCGACAAAGAAAATTTGTTTATGGATTACACCCTTAATCGTGACCGAATCGTTTCTCAGGGTGGTATTCACGTCCCGGACTTCTGCTTTAACATCAAAAATCTTCAGGGCCTTCATCGGCAGCTTGATAGTATTGGTGATGGTTTCCCGAACCGTATCCTCTCCGACCACGCTCTCTACTCGCAATAATTCCTTATCCACCTTGATCTTGTGATTCCTTACATCCACCACTACTTCCATCTGCTCTACTTCGGTCACTTTGACGAAGGCCCGCACGGCTACATCCTGGACAACCTCATGGCCATCCCTGGATAAAGTCCAGTCCACACTCACGATCTTAGTGTGGGCTTGGCAGGTCATCCGGCTTTCGGCACCTTCCACATCGACAAAGAAATGAAATGGTACCTCTTCGCCCACATGGCGGACCAAATCCCCTTGATCCACATAAAACACCTGTTTGTGAACAATTCCCTGAATAAAGACACCATCGCGCTTAATCTCACATTTGGTCGCCCTCAAACTGGCTTGGACCTCAAATACCTTAATTGCCTGCACCGGCAACCTAACAGTGGCCTGCACAGTTTTTGTCTTTGTTTGTTCCCCTACTACCCGTTGCACCCGCAGCAAGCGCCGGCGCACAACCAGCTTTTTACCATAGTGATCGTGATGGTGGTGGCCATGGTGATCATGATGGTGATCATGGTGCCCGTGCTGATCGTGGTGATGATGGCTGTGATGATCATGATGTCCGTGCTGATCGTGGTGATGATGGCTGTGATGATCATGATGCCCATGCTGATCGTAGTGATGATGATCATGATGGCCATGATCATATCTATCTTTATCCATATTTTCATCCCTCCTCGCCCAGGATCTCAATCTAAATATATGCAAGGGGGAGCGGTTGTGTGCCTTTTTCCCCAATAAAGAAGAAACCCCCAGGCTTCTTCCGGCCTTGGGGGTCTCTTAGTTGCAAGCTGTCCGCTGTTCTTCCAGATCGCAGAGGCTGATTTCCACTGTTTTGGTGAGTACATCAGAATAGCTGTATGATACTCTTTTAACAGTATTGCTATCCAGCAGGCGAACGGTGAACACATTGGGGTAGGTTTTTTCCAAGATCCCTTCCCGGACAATCACCCGCTGGCGGCCCCGATTGGCGGTAAGGCGCAGGCGCCGACCGCGGCTGGCCTCCAAATCCTGGCGGATCTCAGCTAAAGTGGTATGCTCCACTCTAACCAACCTCCTTTAACCTATAATAATATAATAGGGGGTTATTGTCCTTAACGTTAATATATTATCATGATTCCCACCGGGTGTCAAGGGAAACTGTATATTATACCCCTTGCTTAAATGAGAGTCAAGGGGGATTGCAGCAAAAAAAAGGGCAACCCCCCTATTTCCCTGGGAGGATACTATTTTATATTCTTACCCTCCGGGCCGATACGGACAAACAAGGGCTGCTTCCCGCCGGTATGACCGCCGGTTGCCGGATCGGCGCCATGGTCAGATACAAGCCGGATGGTATGGTTGGATGCCAACAGTTCTGGCAGTACCAGCTGATCGATTTGTGAGAGAAATGCTTCTTTTCCCCTTTTATCCATCCTATGGGCTGCTTCATCACAGCCGCCAATATGCAGCATGGTAAATGGGTATTTTTTTGCCAGCGCCAAGGTTAGACGAGTTTTTGTGCTAAGATCAGTATCGGTATCACCAGTCATTCCAGTAAGCGATACATGGTGCATTTTTAGTGCCTTTGCCAGGCCCCGGATTATATTTGTTCCGCTGACCACAGCCGCTCTTTCCGGAAAGGGCGGCAGGGGCTGCGCTACAGATGCCGCCCACGGAATTATTACCCGCTGAGGATTGCTGCTGTTCAGCATGGTTAGGGCCTCCCTCAGCGCCGGGAGGTCAGGACCGAAGAAGTGGCGGGCATTTCGACCCAGTATTTCAAACGGTAGTAAGGCTGGGATGGAGTCGACAAAAGATGCGCCTTTCGGAATGATCAGCAAGCCCTTGTAGCCGCCCAATGAAACATATCGCGCTCGCTTCAATTTAGGCAGCAGGTCCGGTTCATCACAAAAACCGATGCCTATGCCCTCGCCGTCCACTTCAACCCAACTGCCACGGAAGATCAAATCATCCGGCTTAAGGTCTATCCCTGCCCCCAGGGCCTCAACCCAGCCCCGTATATTTGGGGGCGGAGAAGTAAGGCCGAGAAGTGATAACACACAAGGAAGCGTCCCCGCTTTAAAACCGTCTGGAACCGTCTGCACATGCTCACGCCGAGGGAAAGAGGCTAGGGTAGGATACTTCTTTAGATCAAAGTCAGGGTCATCCATGCCATCGATAATACATAGTATCTTAGACATGGCAGTCCCCGGCGGCAATACGGAGCAAGGCATTACAGATGGCAGCGGCAACACTACTGCCGCCTTTACGGCCCCGCGCTGTAATGTACCGTAGGCCCGAGCGCATAAGAACATCTTTAGATTCCACCACATTTACAAAACCCACCGGGACCCCGATCACAAGTTCCGGCACGAGCCTTCCCGCCTCTTTAAGTTTACATATTTCTACTAGAGCCGTGGGTGCGTTTCCGATGGCAAAAATAAGCGGCTTGTCAATTGCTGCCGCTTTATCCATCGCCGCTTTGGCCCGGCTGCTACCATTTTGTTTAGCTGCCCTTGCTACATCCGCATCGTGCATAAAGCAGAGGAGATCCCCACCTAATGCTGCCAGCCTCTTTTTATCCACTCCGGCTTTCACCATCTCGGTGTCGCTGACGATGGATACACCCCTGTGCAAGGCCGCTACCGCATGCTCAATCACCCCTTCCGAAAACACAAGGGTTTCCAAGTATTCAAAATCAGCAGTGGCATGAATGACGCGCATAATCACCGGCGCAAGGTCTGGAGCGAGGGGCAGGGGCAATTCATTTTCTATCAGCTCAAAGCTGCGCCGTTCAATTTCAGCTGGTTTTATATACTCCATGGTTAAAATTCAACCCCTTCGCGGGCCGGGATTCCCCTATCATAAGGGTGCTTGCACTTGATAAATTTTGTTATATAATCCGCTGCCTCGATAAAATGGTCTGGGGCACTCCTGCCGGTCAGTACAAGCTCCAACCCAGCCGGTTTATTTAAAATTAGCTTATCGGCTATTTCAGTATCGAGCGCACCCTTAGCATAGGCTGCGCCGATTTCATCCAGCACCAGCAATTGAGATCGGCCGCTAGCAACCAGCCGGTGCGCTTTCAATAAGTTTTCGTTATTTTGGCAGCGCATTTTAGCCCGGTCTCGGTCAGAAGCAGAGCTGTAAAAGCCAAAATCGCGGCTATTTCGTAGGACGGTTACACCAGTTAATTGCGCCAGCGCCCGTATTTCTCCAGTTTTGCGCCCCTTGAGAAACTGCACCAGGACAGTCCGCATACCGCTTCCGTGGGCCCGAAGGAGCAGGCCCAATGCTGCCGTCGTTTTCCCCTTCCCGTCCCCGATATAAAGATGAATCAAACCCCTCCTCATGCCTCAGCCTCCATTATGTTATAGATAAGCTCAAGATCCAAATGCTTCCGCAGCGCGGCGGCTAGATTATCATATTGTCGTTCATGAAAAGCTGTTTGAGCCCTCAGATCTTCCCCTCCTGCCGCCGATTTCACCCTGGGGCCGCAAATCGAACCTTCTATTTTATTGATATCAACGGGCAAATAAGGCAAGACTCCCAGGAGCGGTTTGCCGCAACGTTCTTCCAGGAGGGCGATAGCCGGGCGAAAAATTTCTACCTCCCCTCGAAATTTGTTCACAATTGTACCCTTAACGCGACGGCGCTCAGCATCATCTAATAAGGCCAAGGTTCCAACGAGTTGGGCAAATACTCCTCCGCAATCGATATCAGCCACTAGCAGTACGGGCGAATCAGTCATTTGTGCCAGGCCCATGTTGACAATATCATTTTCTCTTAAATTGATTTCCGCCGGACTCCCGGCCCCCTCGATTACGATAATGTCATTTTGGGCTGACAGGCTAGTGAAAGCCCGCATGATATCTACAACCAGCGTTTTCCTATATTCAAAATACTCGGCTGGGCACAGCCGTCCGCGTGATTCACCATTTACATACAGATGAGACCCTTTGGCGGTCAAGGGTCTGAGCAAAATTGGATTCATCAACACTGAAGGGGAAAGGCCAGCCGCATAAGCCTGCACTGCCTGGGCCGCGCTCATGACCAGCCCGTCATCGGTAAGAAAACAATGGCTGGACATATTTTGCGATTTAAAGGGAGCAACCCGGTAGCCGTCCTGTCGGAACAGGCGGCATAGCCCCGTGACGAGCAAGCTTTTCCCGACCGAAGACATGGTTCCTTGAATCATAATCCTTTTAGCCATGGATAATCTCCTCCAGCGCCTTTAATAATTGGATATTTTCAGGCCGTCTTTTCACGCTGATGCGGTAGTAGTGCTCATCTAATCCTCTAAAGTTATTGCAGCGGCGAATCATAATCCCCTTCCGCAATAGGGGTTCATATAGTTGCCCCTTGAAGCGCAGGAGGAGGAAATTAGCATCGCTGGGAAAAACCCTTATGCCCAAGAGCTTTAAATTTTTCGTTAAAAAATTCCGTTCATTTACCACAAGCCGGCGCGTTTGCCTTTGCCAATCCGCGCGAGAAAGAGCAGCTAGGCCGGCGATCTGTGCCGGCACAGAAACACTCCAGCATTGGGCTGCAGCATCGACCTTGTCCCGGAGAATGCCACTAGAAGTCAGCAGATAGCCCAGCCGCAATCCAGCCAGAGAGTAGATCTTGGTGAAGGCTTTCAGTACCACCAGGCCCGGCCGCTCTTTTAGGTAGCGGTTCGCGGTTTCGCCGCCGGCGAAGTCCAAAAAACACTCATCCACAACTACCGCTGTCTCATTTTCCTGGGCCCGGTTTAAAATCTTGGGGATCAAATCCGGCGAGATCAAGCGGCCGGTAGGATTATTGGGGTGGCAAAGGAAGAGTAGATCCAAGCCGGGGGTAAGCCGTTTTAAGATTTTATCGTCCAGGGTGAATAAATTTTCCTTTTTTAAATAATGATATTCCACTTGGCAGCCCACCTGTTCCAAGGCTCGCTCGTACTCCGAAAAGGTCGGAGCGCAAACCAGCGCCTTCTGCGGCCTCATTGCATAACACAGCCGGTAAATCAGATCCGCCGCCCCATTGCCACAAAGTATCCAATCTTCCGCTACAGATTCATGGCGGGCAATCTCGGTCCTGAGATCCCGGCACTGAGGATCGGGATAGCGAGCAAATTTGTCTAAATTAGCCACCAAGGCATGCCCTACTTGGTCTGGCAAACCCAGCGGGTTGGTATTAACTGAAAAATCCAGGGTCACGCCCGGATTGCCGTAGATATCACCACCATGCTCATAAGGCCGCATCGATCATCACTCCTATCATTACCAGTCGAACTGAGAGCGCTACAATCAACATCAGGCCGGAAGTCAGATCCATCAGTCGGTTCGCATTTATAATGTCCGCCTCCGTTAACGGTCGCCTCTGGTCCCCGATATAGGGGCGATCAGATAATTGACCACGATACCAACTCGGTCCGGCCAGTTGGATACCCAAGGCGCCCGCACAAGCCGCCTCCGTCTGGGCGGAATTGGGGCTTGGGTGCTGGCGCCGATCCCGGCGCCAGATTCGAAACGCCTCTTTGCTGTCAAAACCCAGTAAAAATGCCGCTGCCACCATCAATATCGCACTGAGGCGGGAGGGGATATAATTTAGCAGGTCATCAGTTTTGGCGGCGGCGCGCCCGAATTGAAGGTAGGCATCATTTTTATAGCCGACCATAGAATCCATCGTATTTACTGCCTTGTATAGGCAGCCTAACGGGGCCCCGCCCACCATGATAGATAGCAGTGGGGCCACTACGCCATCCGCCGTATTCTCAGCGATGGTTTCCACAGTGGCGCGGATGATGCCGTTTTTATCCAGCTTGTCAGTATCGCGCCCGACAATCATAGCCAAATTTTTTTTTGCTCCTTCGCTATCCTTTTCCTGCAGACAATAATAAACCTTCATGCTTTCAATCTTCAGGGACTTGGCCGCCAGAAGCTGCCAGCAAAGACAGCTTTCAATTATATAGCCCCAGAAGGGAGCAAACCGGTAACTTAAAGATAAGGCTAGAGAAGGAATTATCAGGCAAACCATGACCACAAGCAAAACTAGCCAGATGCCGCCGAAAATAGTAGGGCTGAGCCTCTTTTCTAGAGCAGCAATCAGGCCCCCCAGCCAACGAACGATATGGGGCAAATTATACGGATCGCCAACCATTGCATCGACAATGAAGCCCGTGAGCAATGCGGCCACTGACCAAACCATAAGCAGCGCCGGCCCTCCTCCGGCCGAAATTAGAGCGGGCAATTAAATCACAGCCTTCTGGTACCTAAATTGTCTCCACTGCCTCCAATTACAAGCCATCCGGGCCTGCATCGATTTCAACCAGTTTATCCTCTATAAAGCACCATCCTCCTGACAAAACTAGCGGCGAAAGCAGGGTTAGAGGGAAAATAAAGATAGGGGAATCCGGCATATAGGTTAGCTCTTGTATGAATACAAGGATAGCTGAGATCAGGCCCGGCTTTCTTGGCCACGAAATGGTCACCGGGACTATCGCTAGCCCAATAATGAAACTCATGCGAACGGATAGATTCACCGGCCCCACAGAGCAAATTATCCCGCCGCGCAGTCAAGCTAATGTATCCGAAACTCTGGAGGCGTTTTCTAGTAACTGCAGCCCCCTGAATTAGTCCGCACATGGGCATCCCATCTAAACTGTTGTGTAAG
>DATERQ010000197.1:0-2189 GCA_035271345.1 bacterium
ATCTGCAGCAGCGTCAGGGCCAAATAAATACCGTATAGCAGCTTCGCCGTTTGATCCAAACGCGGTACTAATTTCGCTGGTGCCGGGCCCGGGCTTTCAGCCCGGAAAATACGGATCGTGCTAAGCCCCAAAGCCGGCAGCACCGCTAACGTAAACAGTACAATCCCCATTCCACCCAACCATTGAGTCAAAGACCGCCAAAAAAGAATGCCTGAGGGCAATATTTCGACGTTGCTTATTACAGTGGCACCGGTAGTAGTAAAACCGGACACAGTCTCAAAAAAAGCGTCAGCAGGGGAAGGTAAAGAACCGGCCAATACAAAAGGGAGCGAGCCAAACAGCGAAGCCAGCAGCCATCCCAAAACCACAATCAGGAAAGCTTCCCGGTAACCAACTGTGCTACCATTGCTCTTAAATCTAAGTCCAGCCAAGCCAACTAAAGCCGTAATGAAAATAGTCACAAGAAAAGCCCTTGCGTCTGTACCACCAGTGGAAATTGCCACTGTCAAGGGGAGAACCATTGACCCCGCTTCAATTATTAACAAAAATCCAAGCGTTCTTAATACCGTTCCATAATCCATGTCCCTTCTTCCTCTCGCCGCCAAAAAGCTTTCTTATTTGCTCAACTTCTTCCAATTGAGTAAGTACAATTACCCGATCCTGAGCCCCTATAATATCGTTGCCATGAGGAATAATAATATCACCTTCGTGAACAATGGCAGTAATGATAGCTTGTTTAGGAAAATCAAGATCTTTAATCCTTCGCCCCACCAAGGCTGAAGAGGGGTTAACGGAAAACTCCATCACTTCCGCTTGTCCACCTAACAATAGAATCAACGATACCACTTCGCCACCCCGCACCAAGCGCAGTATTTTACCTAAACTGATTAGCCCCGGGGTAACGATGGAATCAACCCCGATTTCTTCAGCGATATAAGCGTATCCCTTACGATTTACCTTGGCTACGGTTTTTTTAGCCCCCATTTTTTTTGCTAACAAGGAAACAACTATGTTCTCTTCGTCCATGCCGGTTAAAGCCACAAAAGCATCGGTATCGGCAATGTTTTCCGACAGCAATAGGTCCACATCGGTGCCGTCACCGTGCACAATTAAGGACTCCGGTAGCTCCACTGATAGGGCCGTGGCCCGGGACACATCTTTCTCAATTATTTTTACGTTCACCCCAGCCCCATGCAATTCCCGGGCTAAATAATTGGCAATTCTACTTCCTCCAACAATCATTGCCGTTTGGGTTTTATAAATGGGTTTACCGGCAGAGTGGCAAAATTTCGTTACCGCTCCCGCTTCCCCCACCACATAAACATTGTCCCCTGCTTCCAGGCAATCATCGCCCTTGGGGATCACTACCCGGCCGCCGCGATCGATGGCCGCCATCAATACCCCGGTAAAGGCGTGCTCCTTGAGCGGTAAGCCCACCAATGGGTTATTTGTTTCCAGCGCGATCTCCACCATATGCACCTTTCCCTCAACGAAGGCTTGCACCCTTCGCGCCGGGGCAAAGGCCAAAAGCTGGCTTATTTCCCTGGCGGTGGCTAAATCAGGGTTAAGAACATAATCAATGCTGAGCTGTTTTTGGCTTACGGCCAGGCCACGGGCATACTCCGGCCCCCGGATCCGGGCAATGGTGCGCCCGGCCCCAAGGCTTTTGGCTGACATGCAAGCCAGAATATTACTCTCGTCGTTGCCAGTAACGGCTATTACTAAATCTTTTTGATTCAGATCCAGCCCTCCCAGCGGTTCCGCCAGTAAACCATTGGCGTGGATAGTAAGCACATCCAAGGTATCGGCAACCTTTTCCACTGCCTGGCTATCCTTGTCAATAACAATCAAATTATATTTCTCCCGGGACAAAGTTTCAGCAATTTGGTAGCCCAGCTTACCGGCGCCAATAACAACAACCCTCATTTTAAAGAAGCCTCCGTTTGGTAATCATGGTCTTATTGTAGCATTCCAGATCCCCACTGCTGTAGCACGAAATCGGTCAAAGCTTCTGTTTCATCCCAGCCAAAGCCAGGAAGGTTTTTGGGCAAGCCAATTTTACGCGCCGCCTCGACATCGCCGGCGATGGCGATGATATTTGGGGGCCAAGGTGACAAGCGTTCTGATACACCTTCCCGATGGACTAATATTTTAGGGAAGGGGCTGGTTTTATACCCTTCCAGCAAAAT
>DATERQ010000198.1:0-14481 GCA_035271345.1 bacterium
AGGAATATTTTCCCCCAGCGGATAAGCAGAAGCATCAATCATAACTGAACTAAAACCAGAGCGAATACAACACATCACCTGATCAAAATCGGTGCCGTGGTCTAAATGCAAACAAACCGGCAGCTGGGCCCTTTGCGCCCCTGCCTTTACCATGGCCGTAATCTGTTCCAGGCCGGCATATCTCAGCGCTCCCTGGCTGGCTTGAATAATTACCGGGCTTTTTCGTTTGGTGGCCGCCCCAATGATAGCCTGGACAATTTCCAAATTATTGGCATTAAATGCTCCGACCGCGTAATGGCCCTGTTCTGCCTGGTTTAACATTTCCGTTAAGGTTACTAACTCCATCTAGGAAACCCCCTTGAATCAAAATATCTTCTTGCTTATCGCAGCAATAATGGGACCAATATTGGCACCAAAGACGTTAACACCAGGCCGCTAGCAAAGGCCAACAAGCCCGCTTCCTCACCGGCTTCCCCCACTATTATGGGCAGGCTCACATCCATTGCCGTAGCCCCGGCCGGCGCGATGGCGCACAAAACTCCAAACTGACGGTATACCCAGGGCAAGATTAAGATGGCTAAAGTCTCTCGCATTACATTAGCTAAAAAAGCCAGAGTCCCCAAGCGCGCGGAATGTATGTTGGCAATTAAAATTCCTGACAGGCTATACCAACCAAAGCCAGCCCCAACTGCCGCCCCTTCATTCCAAGTCCGGCCCAAAACCAAACCCACCGCACCTGTAGCCGCTAGGCTTCCCAACACCACCCCCAAAGGTAGCAGCAGCACCTTCCCTTTCATGGTAACCAGGGACTGGACCGCCCGACGATCCATTCCAAATCCTACTCCCACTGCAAACAGCAACAAACCCAGGGTCCAGGAGATCAGGGTGTCGATGCGAACCATTATAACGCCGGGCAGCAGTCTTACATATCCGGCCACAATTCCTGCAACCAACGCTCCCACCATGGCAACCACTTATGCGTTCTCTCCTTCTCTATTACCTTTCCCAATTCGTTTTACCATCACCTGCCCCAACCATACCAAGGCAATGCTTCCGACAATGGCAGCTACGGCATAGGTTAAGGCCTCCAGCCCCATAACACCCAGACCGGCCATTATTTCCCCATCAGACCCAATTTTGGCTCCCATAAAAAACAGCAACAACATAACGCCAACCGTGGCCACCGGTCCAGCGATATAGCTAGCCTTGTTCTTTAAAATGCCCCAATAACCAACTACAGCTCCGGCCGATAAAGAAAGAATAACCGTTAGCACATTTTGTCCCTGCCTTCAATTCGTTTGTTTTTACGGCTAGTTTATCCCAGATAAGATCCAATCGGAATAAAACCTCGCTTTCGTGTTCGCGGATGCAAACTGTTACCAGTCACTACCGGTCTTTTATCCCTAACAACCGCTAATCCAGCCAGGGGTATGGCCCTGCTGCTGGCAGTTTATGTTAGTCAATATCCCACCAATGAATTGCCGCCGGTACACCGGCGGCAGTTCTGTAATCGAGTGTAATTTGTGGAATAGACCGTCCTGGTGGCTGTTGTCATAATCCACTAAAACTCATACACTTGGCTTCGCTCACCGCAATTTCCAGCCTCATCGGTAACCACCAACCGTAAAGTCCGCCGACCTTGAAGCCTACCCAATTCCAAGCTTCTAAAACTGCCGTCAATCTCGGCCCGGCCAACAGCGACCAGATTATTATCAATATAGACACGGATATACGACCCTGCTTCCACCGCTCCCGGCCCCCCTACGATGGCCGTCTTAGCGTCGCTTTGAACCAGCCGTATCGGTAAACCTTCTTGGTTAATTAAATGAGGGAGTATAACCACCGGGGGCACAGTGTCAACCCCATAAAAGCGATAACGATTTTTAACCGATAATTTGTTGCCCTGTACATCCCTCACGCCGTCCAGCATCAAATGGTAACGCTCTTCGTTTAATGAAGCCGTGGTGGGCAATGTTAGCCACACTAGCAACCGGGCCGGATCATATTCCGCTCTCACCGGGCGCAAAATCGCTTCCGTTTCCGTTTCGATCCAAAAGTTTCTTTCATCATTAGCAGTGTAAACATCCAAGGGAGCCCCGAACTCTGCTTTTACTCGCTGGCTGGTGGCGGCCGCCACTGCCACTACTTCCGCCAGCTGGTCATCTGGTCCAAATTGGAGCCTTACGCTCCGCCAATCAAGCTCTTGCCCAGCATTGTCACGAGCCCAAACCTCTGGTCGATAAATATCCCCGGTGCGGAAACTCTTGTCCGCTAGTACCAATACTACAGCATCATAATACTCATATTGGAACCTATAGCCGGATAAATCAACCCTTACTTCCTGAACCGGACGGTTAAAGAGTAACCGGAAACTACGGTTGTCTATTCCCTGGGCTTCTTGCAATCGGAATCTAGCTTTGCTGGGGCCCAAATGGCGCACTGTTGTATTGAAAGTAGTAAACCTTTTACCGGTTTCATCGGCAAGATTATTGCCGGCACTGAATAAATAGTCTTGGTCCGGCTCCAAATCTCGTCCTAGCCGAAGACTGACTCGGTTTGAATCAGCGGTTCCATCTACCCCTAAGATCGATACCAAGCGTCCGTTTTCTTTCTCCACCAAACCGTAGTTGCTGGTTGACAGTTTGCCCTGCACGGCTCGCGCAAATACTAATTCTAACCGATTAGCATCCACCACCGCCACCGATTGAACAAAGCTATCAGTTTCCATGCTGGCCTCCGGCACCAAATACCCCGCTTCAGGAATCAGCTCCTTACCGCTTATATCCTCCAAGCCAGCGACAAAGTAGCGGTATGTCCGCCCCTTCTCTAACGGTTCCGATAGAGTTAGCAACACTTCCTGCCCATCCTTATCTGGCTCGGCTGACTCAATTTCTATCTCCCGGCTCAAATCATCAGCCCAGGTCAACCAATAGTTTCGCCTTCTCTCAGCCTGGTGAGTATCCATAGCCTGGGAGAACCTGATTAAAAGTTGATCATAGCGGCCGGGAGCTAGTTGCACCTGTTTTAGTTGCGGCGGAAACTCAGAATACTGGGCCTCCGGGGTGGCTCCGGTGAAAGTAAAACACAAATTCTGCGTCGCCGCCTTGTTGCCGGCGGCATCGAACGCACCCCTTAACTCCAGCTCATAGGAATCATCACGGTCTAATTCAGTCCTGATAAGTACGCGCCCTGGCGCCGTCTGCTCCGGCTTCCGAATATCGACTTTTCGACCTTGCCGTCTAAGAACAATATCCCCCACTGAAACAAGTTGTTCTGTAAATAACACTTCAACTTCCGTACCAGATAGCACATTGACACCAATGGCTTCCGGAGGAGTTTTATCCGCAGCCACTGTAAGGGTACGGCTACTGGCAGCAGCTTTATTGCCCCATAAATCCGCCAGCGGTTCCAGCTCCAAGGTATAGGTACCACCGACGGTAAACTGCCTTGGGAAAATAAGAATGGCTGTCCGCCCCATCACCCATACTTGCTGGGGCCGGTCGCTGGTTTCCCGCAGTCGGTAATTGCTTGGCTGAGCCGCATCTTTGGGGTCTAACTCATGATCAAAGGTCAATTCCAGGCTCTCAGGCCCGTTACACTTTAATGATAGCAGTGTCGGTGCTGTTTCGCTTTTCTGTACTGTAAAACTGAAGCTAATCGGTTCGGGTGAAAGTTTGCCCCCAAATATGGTCCTTAAGTCGTGTGCCGTTAAAGTATATCTTTCCCCCACCTGTAATTCCGGAACCGTTAGCAGCACTTCCCGCGCCGATGCAAGCACCGCTTCAGTCACCACTCCCGGACTAAAAACCGTACCGGCATAGACCAGGGAAAAGTTTCCTTCCGGGCCGGCATTGATGGAGCGCGGATTTAGGTCTTCAGTAAAAGTTATCTTAACCAGTTTCGGGCCAAGTATCTCCACATTTTTATCTTTCTCCGGCGTAGCCAGCGGTAGTTCCTCTGCTGAATCTCCGGCTGTGAAGTAAAGGGATAACGTATGTGTTTTTCCGCCGGCAGTAAGATCCAACACCGATATTAAATAGCGAGTTCCTTTAACCAGTGGATTAGAGGTCAAAATAACACTCCTACCATCAGCAGCTACTTGCGCCGTCTTAATGGGAACCCCCGTTTGTAAGCCGCTGGCCGGCACAATACGATAACGTGCCGTTTGGGCCGCATTGGCTTTATCCACCGGATCTGTAAAAACAATCTTAACGCGATTCAACTCCATAGCTATTGCGGTCGCCCCGAACACCTCTGCCGGCGGCACAGTCGGTGTTTGACCGTTTTTCCCTTGCTGCCACAGTTCCCAAATTACAGCCGCCGCCTGGTCTCGGGTGGCAGACTCGGTGGGAAAAAGAAAGCCTTGGTCGGTACCCGAGATAAAGCCTTTGGCCACCGCCCGCGCCAGATCAACTTCAGCCCAGGAGGACACTTTATCTTTATCTTTAAACGGGGCTAAATAACTGGCGCTGGCGTCGGACTCATCTTTGAGTGCTCTCATCACCAATGAGGCCATTTGCTCCCGGGTCAATCCTTCGTGGGGTCTGAATTTGCCGGCAGAGTCCCCCCTGGCGACCCCATGGTAAGCTGCTGTTTCCACATATTCATAAAACCACTGATCTTGGCGCACATCGCTAAAGGTAGCCGGATAAGAAACTGCATGGGGTAAACCAGAAGCCAGCACCAGCATCTTGATAAAATCGGCTCTGGTTACCGGATCCCGCGGTCGGTACTGATCGGCAAGGCTAATAATCCCGGCGGTAACTAAATCATTTACCTTTTCTCGGGCCCAATGATCTTCCAAATCAACAAAGCCAGCCGCCAGCGCCGGTGAAGTGGATCCCGTGACCAACAGCAGGGTCAACAAAACCGCCATCAGGCGCGAGTCTTTAGCTGCCATAAAACATCCTCCCCAGCCACCATATTGCTAATACTATTCGCCCCCGGAAAAAGAAAATCCTCCCAGCACCAGGAGGATTTCATCGCCTTTCACTCTTAACCGCACTGGCGACCCCACTCTAAGTGCGTCCAAAGCAGCCACTTGACCATCAATACGAATCTCAGTGGAGGGGGTTGCTCTATAAGTATATTCAGAGCCAGCAGCGGTCTGGATAGTAATGGAAGGGTCTTGTTTAAAAACCAAAGCCACAATCGTACCTTCTATCTCTTTTTCCTCCGGTTCCCTGCGCCAGGCTTCTATGACCATGGCAGCCTCGTCGCGGGCTTGGAGCCCCACCCTATCTCCGGGCCGGAGATCTTCCAGCACTGCCAATTCTCCATTTAATCGAATCTTTGTCTGCCCTGTAATTCGAATAGTGTGAACAGTTCCCGCCGCATCAGTAAGGGATAGGGACGGGCTGTTCTTGGTCACCACAACCGATACGATACCCTCTACTTCTTTGGCTATGGTGTAAGCGCCAATATCGAGAGCAACTTTCGTTGTTTCCCTGCACACAGCCTTCAACTCCACCTGCTGTCGCAACCTTAAATCGCCCAAAAACGCTTGCTTTCCATCTAAGGTAATAAAGGTGTTATCCTGTACTTGAAAGGTAAAGCGGTCTCCACTTTCAGTGGCTATTTCCAAGGCCGCATCTTGTCCCAACGATAGCTTGCTAATAATCCCAAGGGCTTTTACTTCCGATTCCAACGGCGTTTCTGCTTTAACGTATACAACCTTTGGCCCGCCATCCGTTTCGGTCAACATGAGCCACACTCGCTGTAGTGGTTCCAAAGCTGCCACCGGGAAAGGCAGGCCATCCACACGGATGAAACAATCGGATGCTATCGGATAAGTATGACTACCCCGGTGATTTTCGATCACAAGGGCTGCCGGCTTCAGGCCGGAGGTCGGATATGCTAGCTCCACCACCCTACCATAAACTTGTCGTGGCGGTAGCCCTCGCTGCTGTGCCAATGGCCCCATAATTAGGGCCATAATCTTTGCCATTTGATCACGGCCGACAAGGTTGTGGGGTAACCAGTCCCCTTCCGGCGTGCCCACCATAATACCTTTTTTTATCATACGAACGGCAGGGGCCCTTAAATTCTTATCCAAGCCGCGTAAATCATTGGCAAGAGGTGCGTCATAATCATCCTGCCAATAGTCCCCGTCTTCCCCTATTATACGGCTAATATAGGTAGCTACATCGAGGCGGGTGGCTTTTTGGCCCAAGTGGAGTTCCCGACACTCTGGTTCGGTAATTATGCCCTCTTCCATAGCGACCCGCACATAACCGCGGGCCCAAACAGGTATCCCGGCCATTACCTTTCCCATACCACTATATTCGCCATTAGTTAACATCTCATCTTCTAATCCCAGAACCCGAACCAGCATCGTCAAAATTTGCACGTTCTCTGCGCTTTCCTTCGGGGCAAACCTATTCTCACTGACGCCTTTAATAATTTCCGCCGCCGCCATTTGCTCTATATAATCCCGGGCCCAACTATCTTCGATGTCTACAAATCTAAATCCGGACTCCGCTACTGCAGATGCCTCTAATCCAGAGGCCGACACTGAAGCAGACCCAAGAGCGAGAACTATCATAACCAACAACAGCGAGCCCAATATCAATTGAAGGGTTGTTCTCCCCATGCCTGGTCCCTCCCCGCTACGCACCCTTTACGCTGCCTTATTTGTTCCTTTTATAATTTGTTGCTGGAGTACTTCCACTGCTTTCTCCAACTGCAAATCTTGTTCATTTACTGCGGCCAATCGTTCATTAATGGCGGTTAGCGTTTCCAGATCAACTTTCCCGTTGGATTCCAGACCTTGCTCTGTCTGTATCGCTTTGATCGCATCCACTGTCTTATCCACAAAAATACCATCGATCTCGGGAATATCAAAGTCCAGCATCTTCAATCGCTGCTGGAGTTCAGCTACATCCAACCCCCCGGTCCCCGGTACTAATACGCGATCCAACTTCAGCCTCGGACAAATAAATTCCTTGGCCGCCGGCACCACAATATCCGGGACAATACCCTCTTGATCAATACTCCGGCCAGTCGGGGTCAAATAGCGGCCAATGGTGATTTTAAGGGCCCCGCCGTCACTTAAACCGAACACATCCTGCACCGTGGCTTTGCCAAAAGTCTTTTCCCCCACCAGTATTCCTGCTTCCCGATCCTGCACTGCTCCAGCCACAATTTCAGATGCGCTGGCACTACCTCCGTCCACAAGCACCACCAACGGCCACCTAGCCTGTTTAAGCTTAGAATTCAGCGCTCGCTTCCGTTCCCGGCCTCGTTCCTCCACATACACCACCGGCCCCGCCGGAACAAATTCCCCAGCCACTTCCAACGCCTGGTTAAGCAAGCCCCCAGGATTACCGCGCAGATCCAAAATTATTCCTTCCACGCCCTCTTGTTCCAAGGCAGCCAAAGACTCCCGTAAACTTTCGCCGGCATGTTCATTAAAGTTGGTCAATCTAATATAGCCCAAGTTTTCGGCCAGCATTTCTGTCTCAACCGGATCCACCTCGATATATTCACGGGTGATAGTAAGAGACAGTTTTTCATCATTCCGTTCCACGTCCAACACAACTTCCGTCCCGGGCTCACCCACAATTAGCTGGCTGGCTTTATCCACTTCCAAGCCCCGCACGTCTTTCCCATCCACCTTGATAATACGGTCTTCCGGTAGCAGTCCCGCTCGTTCCCCGGGGGTACCCTTTATCGGCGCCACCACGGTCACATAGCCATCTTTAGCGGTAATCACAACACCCACCCCACCAAAGGTTCCACTGGTACCCGCCTTAAATTCACGATATTCAGTGGCATTAAGATAAGTGGAATAAGGATCGTCTAAAGAATCCACCAGACCCCTGAGTGCCCCTTGGATGAGCTCGGTAGTCGATTTTTTTTCAACATAGGACTGTTGCACCTTATTCAAAACATCTAAAAACAATACTACGTCTTCGTTCGGACCCGCAAAAGCACGCACGAAAGTCGGCACCTTGAGGGCCAATGCACCACACAAAATAATCGCCGCCATTATAATTGCCCAGCGCCGTTTGTCTTGCATAATCAGTTTCATCCTCGCTCTGTTTAAATTCAGCTTTCATTAATACTTTATTCGTCACCAGGCCCTCAAAACCTGCTATTTGTAGTTTTGCAAAACACTTACGCTTTCCCCAAACCATTCACAATTAAATCTGTCACCTGCGCTGCCACTGCCTCGGGTTTCCATCGTTGCTCTTGTACCAACTGCATTACACCCACCGATGATAAAATTCCAAAAAAAGATTGCGTGGCTAACAGTGGATCCACCGGTCTGAACGCACCTTCTCTTATGCCTTGTTCCATGACGCCTACTACCATTTGTTGGGCCTGGCGACATATTTTCCTCAATCGTAAGCGGTGAGGGGACATAATGGCCGGGTCAGCAATAATGATATTAGCCAAATTTTGATATTGGGTGACAAATTCCAAGTGTAAAGTGGTAATTCCCTCCAGCTTAGCAGTTGGCGAACAGTTCATTTGAATTTGCTCCCCCAACGATTCCATGTATTGGCTCATCCCAGCTTCCACCACTTGCTCAAACATCGCTTGCTTGGAAGAAAAGTATTCATATACCGTACCTTTACCCACCCCAGCCGCTTGAGCAATATCTTCTACCCGGGCTTGGCTGTAGCCATGTAAAGCAAACATTCGCCGTGCTGCCGTAATAATAGCCTGCTCCTTATCTTTGGGATCTGACATCGGAAGTAGCACCTCCGCCCAAGGCAGTAGCTCCGGTCAAACCGGCGGTTAAACCTTTTGCAGCCGCTTGCAGGCTGGCCGTTGCCATGGCATAATTCTTTTTCACCCCCATGAGGGTGCTCTCTGCTTGTGCCAGAGCGCGTTTAGCCGACAGCAAATCAAGTTCTGTGGCAGCTCCCACCTCCAGCTTAGCCCGGGAAGCATTCAAATCATGTCGTGCTTGTTCTACGCCCCGCTGCGCCGGCAACAGTTGCTCTTTTGCGGCTAAATACATATTATAGCTGCTGCGCACCCCTGATTCCACCGCTATTTTCGTATCTGCCAACTTGATTTGGGCTTCAAGATATTCGCATTCCGAACCTTTGTATTTATAAGTGATATCCGGATACCATTTGCCAGTCAAATCGAATTTCTTCTCAGCAGCATCAAATTGAAATTGGGCCCCTCTTATCTCTAAACTGGATTCCAAGGCCGATTGCACAACCTGTTCCAACTCAAACCCGGCTTGCTGCTCCACCGGCGGACTCAATACCAACCTTGTATCACTGCTCAAACCAATTTCACGTAACAAAGCCAGTCGTTTTGTTTCACGGACACTTTCTGCTCCCAGGCGAGCCGCCCGGGCCCCAGCGCGCCCGGCTTCAGCAGCCAAATCCTGGGCCGGCGTCGCCATACCCACCTTAAATTGAGCTACGACCGCTCGCCGGGCTTCCAGCGCTTCTTTTTCTGCTGCCAGAGCTGTGACTAAGTCAGCTTCCCCTTGCAAAAGGTCGTAATAAGCATTTATAACCGCCAGTCGCACCCCTTCTCCGGCTAAATCATATCCGGCCTGGGCCAAGGCCACTTGTTCTTCTGCCATCCAGACCCCGTGGTCTTTATAAAAGGTGGTTTCAAGGTCCGACGGCGGAGCCATAGTGAGCATCCCCATTATCATTTCCATGACAGGGGCAAATGGATCGTCCCCATTTATCGGGGACCCGCCATTGGTTTCCGATTTAACCTTCTCCGCATCCTTCAATTTTCTGACTTCACTCTTAGTTTCCTTTAGCCCTAGTTTCGCTTGATCCAAGGCCACCGCCGCCAGTTGCAATTGGGGATTATTCTCCGCCGCCAGCTCAAGACACTGTTCCAAAGTTAATTCCACAACCTCAAGCCCGGAAGGAGCGGCTTGACCTATCCCTGTCATCAGCGCCAAAACAATTACCAAGGCCACTGCCATTGTCCTGCACTTAAACACCATCGTTCACGCCCCTCTCCCGGGCCCACCACCACGGCGCCCGCTGCATCCGTCGTCGCAAAATAGCCCCCAAATCTTCAAACACAGTATACACCACCGGCACCACTATCAACGTCAAAATTGTAGACACGGTAAGACCAAAAATAACCGTAATGGCAAGGGGGGCCTGCACTTCCCCACCCTCCCCAATACCGAGCGCCAATGGAACCAGACCCAGCACCGTAGTTAAAGTCGTCATAAGAATTGGCCGCAGCCGCGTCGGTCCAGCACTGAGTACAGCCTCTTTCAAAGCCAACCCTTTCCCGCGTAGGACATTGATATAATCCACCAACACAATGGCGTTATTAACCACCACACCGGCTAACACGATAACACCGATGGCTGCCAGCACCGAAACTGGAGTACCAGTAATAGCCAAGCCAAACACCACTCCCACCAAAGCCAAAGGCATGGAAAACATAATGGTAAAAGGATGGAGAAGGGATTCAAACTGGGCCGCCATCACCATATACACCAGTACCACAGCAAAAGCCAATACCATGGTTAAATCAGTAAAAGCTTCTGTCATCATCTGTTCTTCGCCGCCAAATTCCACAGTATATCCTTCCGGGAGTTGAAAACCTTTTAAGGCTTGAGCGATATCATTACTCACCGGTCCCAACGGGCGGCCAACAATATCTGCCGACACCGTTGCCAACCGAGTCTGGTTTTCGCGATGGATGCTGCTGGGCCCTTGCTCCAACACCAGATCGGCCACATCGTCCAGGGTCACGTTAAAACCCAACGGCGATGCCAGAGCGATTCCCATAATGTCGGTTATACTTTTTCGCTGGCTTTCCTCCAGTTGCACCACTATGTCCACCTCATCCCCGCCAACGCGGTAACGGGTAACCACTTGGCCGTCAATGGCCATCGCTACCGTTTGAGCCACTTGCCCGGCCGTGACGCCTAAAGATGCCGCTTTATCCCGCTTAAGCCGTATCTGGATTTCTGGCCGTCCTTCTTCAAAACTGGTCTCCACCTCTCGGGTGCCGGGAACATTTTTTACTACCTTTGCTATATCAGCGGCAACAGTCTCAAGCAACTCTATATCATCGCCAAGCACTTGAACACTAATGGGTTTGCCGCCAGCCAGCATGGACATACCCATCATATCTTGGGCCGAGACTGCAATTTCGGCCCCGGCGATGACTTCGGTTTGTTCTCGAATTATTTCTGCCAGTTCTACATCGCTTCGTTTCCGTTTCCGTACCGGTTTCAAATTAATATCTACGGTGGCATACTCCGAATAAGTAGCCATGCCGCCGGCAGAAAAAAGTTCGCTGCCTCCCACCGAAGCAAAGATGGTATCCACTTCCGGTAGCTTAGAAAATAGGTTTTCCACCAGCTCAGCCACTTGCCCTGTTTGCTCCAGTGCCGATCCCAAGGGTAAATTTACCGTCGCTGAAATCATACCGGCATCGGTGCGAGGGAATAACTCTCGCCCTAAAAACGGTAGCACAATCATACTTAAAACAAAAGCCGCCGTCGCTAGACCGAATACAGCTCGACGATGTTCTAGACTCCAAGCCAAGGCGTGACGATAGAATTGGTCCACTTTAGCCAATAACTGTCGGATTCGGCTGGCAAACCCACGCCCCCAGCCTCCATGGCCGGGGTTGTGTTTCCTTTCCGACTGTTCCACTTCAATCCTAAGCAGTCTGCTGGCAAGCAAAGGAACTAAAGTCATAGCCACCAGTAACGAGGAAAGCAAAGAAAAAGTCACCGTCAGGGCTAACTGGGTAAAAATTTCTGCTACCAACCCTTTAATATAAACAATGGGTACAAATACTGCTATCGTCGTCAAGGTGGAAGCGGTAATGGCCATTCCCACCTCTGAAGCCCCTTCCTGAGCAGCAGTCACCATGTTCTTTCCCAGTTCGCGGTGTCGGTAGATGTTTTCCAACACAACGATGGAATTATCCACCAACATCCCCACGCCAAGAGCAAAGCCGCCTAAAGACATCATATTTAAGGTAAGGTTGTTGAAGTAAATCAAAGTAAAGGTCGCAATAATAGAAATAGGGATGGACAAAGCAATAATCAGGGTGCTTCTAAGGTTGTGCAAGAATGTATATAGGATAAATATTGCCAACAAGCCACCCACGACAGCATTGTTCCTCAGATTACCGATGGCCCTCTTAATAAATTTTGACTGATCAAAGGTATAGCTGTAATTAAAATCACGCAGATCAGCACTGGCCTTTTCCATTTCCGCCCTCACTTTGGCCGCAACCTGTACAGTATTGGCCCCGGTTTCTTTTTGTACAGCAATGCCCAAACTAGGCCGTCCGTTTAACAGCGAGTAGGCTCCGCTCCTGTCCTCCGTTTCGGTAACAACCGCTAGGTCCCCCAATCGGACCGGGACTCCGGTTGGTGTAAGCAAGGAGACATTGCGGATTTCAGCCAAGTTTCTAAATTCGCCGGTGGTGCGGATTACATATTCTCGACCACCATCTTTGATACTTCCCCCTGGTAGATTTAAATTCTCGCTCTGAAGCAGTTGGGCCAATTGGTGTAGAGTAAGGTCATAACCACTAAGCCTGGACTGGTCCACCAATACTTTAATTTCCCGCACCGGCCCTCCGGCCAACATAGCATAAGCAACCCCATCAATTCTTTCCAAGCGGTTAATGACCCTGTCTTCAAGCAACTGTTTTAAAGAGACCAAGTCGCGATTCTCCGACGAAACACCAATGGACATTATGGGAAGAAGAGCCGGGTCTAACTTATAAACCGTGGGCCTTTCCACTTCAGGCGGCAACATGCCCGATAAAATATCAATTTTTTCCCGCATATCCAAAGCAGCAAAATCCATATCCGTGCCCCAGTTAAATTCCACCATTATCTGGGAACTACCCGGTGAGCTCATGGACATTACATTCTTAACGTTGCTCACAGTGGACAGTACAGCCTCCAGCGGCCGGGTTACCATTTGTTCCACTTCTTCAGGCCCGGCCCCACTATAGCTGGATACCACAA
Organism: bacterium; assembly: GCA_035271345.1. Classification (GTDB taxonomy): domain Bacteria; phylum Bacillota; class DTU030; order DUMP01; family DUMP01; genus DUNI01. The sequence continues at coordinate 12,956 of DATERQ010000198.1, forward strand.
CCGCCATGGGCAGGTTTAGCTGCGGTAACAAATCAATGGGTAATCGCGTCAAGGAGACACCGCCCAGGGCAAGAAGCACCAGGATCCCCATACATATTGTTACCGGGCGACGAATGGAAAACCCTGCTGGGTTCATGGTGTCTCACCCCCGGCCACCACCGAAACCGGCATCCCATCACGAAGGTAATGCTGCCCTTTTACCACTAGCAATTCACCTTCATTAAGGCCAGAGGTCACGTGGGCCAACTGGTCATTAGCCAACCCCAGCCCAATTTCTCTTTGGTAGGCTATCTCATCTTGCACTACGAATACCGTTTGTTTACTCCCAGCCGAAACTATTGTTTGCCGTTCTATGACTAGCACCGATGTCATAGCCTCAGTTTGCAATTCCACTTCAGCAAACATCCCCGGTTTGATTAAATGGCCCTCGTTATGAACAGTAACTTCCACCGGAAAGGCCTGCGTTCTGGCATCTGCCGCCGGAGCCACCGCCGTTAACTCACCAACAAATTCAGCATTTCCCAGGCTAGACACCTTCACTTTTGCCTTTTGTCCCGATTTAAAATGGCCAATGTCCTTTTCAGTGGCGTTGAGGTTAATTTTAACCTTTGCCATCTCTACAATAACAGCCACCGGTGCACCAGGATTTGCAATTTGCCCTACTTCCACCGGCAAGCTGGCTACCACTCCACTAATCGGGGCTGTAATGGTGGCATTATCCAACTGTGATTGTGCCAAAGCCAAAGCCGCTTTAGCTTGATCGTGGTTGGCCCAGGCCATTTTCTCTTGATCCAGAGCACTCTGATATTGGGCAACAGCCCCGGCTGCCCCTACCCGAGCCTGTTCCAACGCCTGATCAGAAATAACCCCCTGTTCCCATAAGTATTCCAGCCGTTTAAGTTCGGCAGCAGCATGTTCACTGGCCAAGCGCGCGCTGGCGACGATAGCCGATTCCCCTTCTGTCGGCGGCAGTCCGGCTTCAGCCACTGTTACAGCGGCTTGGGCTTGGCGCACCTGTTGAACCAAATCTTTGCTATCTAGTTGTAGCAACACCTGCCCGGCTTCAACTTCCTGACCCACTCTCACCTTAACCGCAGTAATTTTTAGCGGTAAGTTGCTGACCACATGCACTTCAGCTTGGGGCCGAATGGGTCCACTCAACACCGTTGTCGCCTGAACGTCTCCCCTTTCCACCGCCGCCAGCTCCACTGCCACCGGTTTCGGTTCCTTCTCCTCCAGCGCTGCCTGGCACCCAACTAATAATATTAATATTAGCATTGAGGCAAACGCTACCACCGGCATCCGTCTCTGGGCCATGCTTTCTCCTCCCCCGCAATAGACAGTCTAAAACAAAAAACACTTTCTTACTAACACTGGTACCGATACCGACCGACTGGTCGGTCGGAAACTGACCTTATTATAGAGCGATTCCAAAACTATGTCAATGAACCATTCTTCCCCAACCCCACAGCGTTCCCACACCCCCGGCCGCCAGCAGTAGCCATACCGGTTCCACCACCAACCGA
>DATERQ010000199.1:0-2008 GCA_035271345.1 bacterium
TCTCCTTTTCCATCACCCCCTCCGGATCTGTAATAACTAGGGCTCGAGCTGCTGCCGCCGTTTTTCGGCGCTGGCAATAATGCCTTTCCGGCTCACCACGGCCCGGTCATGGCTGCCGGCACCGATTTCTCCCACTTCATCATAAGCCCGGAAGCGGAAGAAGAGGCGATTGCCTTCCACTCGTTCCAACACCGCTTGCACCGTCACTGTTAAGCCGAGAAGGGTTGGGGCTGTGTGTTTAAAATTGAAGCCAGTACTTACCGTCACTAAACCATCAGGGAGCTTTGGATCCACCGCCCTTACTGCTGCCTCCACGACAACGGCAACCAACACCGGGGTGGCAAACATGGTTTTTAAAGCACCGCTACCAAAATGGAGGGCTGTATCGGCTTCAGTGACCACTTTTTGAATGGTGGCGGCAGCACCTGCTTGTAACTCAAATGGACCTTGCATACCCCTACCTCCCTTGTTTTGGTAATCTGGGCCTGAATCCGGTTTCAATCCACAATTTGCCCTGTTTGCCCTTAAGTAACAATAACCAATTGGACCTTAATTACGCCCCTTATGTTTATATATTGGCTTTAGTAGCAAAAATTCCTCCTTCCAGCCCCCATTTAAAATTCAAAACCCTAACTTCCCGGGCAATAAAACCAGAATGATGACCCCGCTTCTGGTTGTAACCTCGGACCAGCAATGGTTTAAATTGCCCCCCGAATAATATTTGCCCATAACGGCGATACACATCTTCAAACACAGTAAGATCCAACAAACCGGTTTCATCCTCCAAGGAAAGAAAGGCCACCGGGCGCCCGCTCCTGGTGGGCGGACGGTGAGGCCGTATTGGAAGTCCAGCCAGCCAAAACTTTGATCCCGCCGGCTGTTGATCGGCGCTGCTGATGGGCAGCACTCCTTCTTTCGCCAGTTGCAGCCGGATTAAAGCCAACGGATGCTCGCTCCAAGAAAAGCCCAGCCGCTCCCATTCCAAGGCAACTTTTTCAGCCGGGGTGAAGTCAGGCAGCCGCAAACCTTTCCGTCCAGTTTGTTCTTGCCAAAGCAAAGCCCGCCGGTTGGGGTTGGTAAAGGAACAGGCACCGGTTAAGATCATGGCCTCGCGTAAATGGGAAGGCAGATCCAGCCGGCGGTTAAAATCCTCCCACGAACTAAAAATCCTTTTTTTCCGTTCAGACAGCAAGGCGGTTAAGAGCTTTTCCTGCATTCCTTTTATTTGCCTAAGGCCAATCCTAATAGCGTTATTTTCCACTGTATAAGCGGCCGCACTCGAATTAATATCCGGCGGTAAAATTTTAATCAGCCGGCGGCGAGCCTCGCCTATCAGTACCCAAGGCGGGTAGTAACCCAGCGGTTGGCAGTTCAACAGCGCCGCCAGATATTGGGTCGGATAATGGGCTGACAAATAAGCTGTTTTGTAGGCTGTGACGGCAAAGGCGGCAGCATGGGCTTCGCAAAAACCATAGTTGGCATAACCGGCGATGGTGGAAAAAATATTTTCCGCTTCCTGGGCTGCAAGGCCCTGCTCAACTGCCCGAGCCACGAATTTTTCCCCCAGGGCTGCCATCTCTTTTTCAGAACGGGCCTGGGTCATGACCCGCCGCAGTTGGTCGGCTTCCCCGGCACTAAACCCGGCCACAAGGCGGGCAATTTCAATCACTTGTTCTTGGAAAAGTACCACGCCATATGTTTTTTCCAACACCGGTTTTAGCTCCGGGCGCGGATAAGTCACCGCTTCTTCGCCCCGGCGCCGAGCTAAAAACGGGTCCACCATATTACCCTTTATCGGTCCCGGCCGGATTAGGGCCAGGCTGGCCACAATATCTTCCATATTGTCAGCCCCGAGCCGGCGCTGTAAAGCTCGTTGGGCCGGGCTTTCCAATTGAAAAACTCCGACGGTATTGCCGGAACGAAGAAGGTTGAAAGTTTTGCTCTCGTTTAAAGGCAGGCGCTCATAAGGGAGCTGCTCTCCGCTTTTAGCCACCAAAGCGATGGATTC
>DATERQ010000200.1:0-2636 GCA_035271345.1 bacterium
TTGGCCAGGCTCTCTGTTCAACCGATACCGGTGGGGGACCCAGTGGTTTTAAGTAGCCATTTTGCCCATCGGATCAAACTTATTTCGGTGCAAAGAGAGATTGGTTCTTTAAGGCAACAAATAAATTCGTGGAAAAGAGCAGGGAAAACCGAAGATAGCGCGAATTTAATACGTAGGCTAGCCGATTTACACCACCAAGAGGTATTGCTCAAACAACCATCTCCAGGGTTGTGTAGGTCTAGAAATGGTTTGATGGAAGGGGGGATAAGACATGCCGAAAAAGGATGATATATTTGCTGTGGAAGGTCTATCAGAACTTATGAAAAAAGGGAAAAAGGTGGGCACGATCTCATATGCCGAGATTATGGATGCGTTGCAAGATATAGAATTATCTCCCGAACAGATCGATCGCATCTACGGAGTGTTAGCCGAAGCTGGAATTGAAGTAAGTGATGAAGGCGGCAATGTCGAACCCCTGGTAGCTGAGGAAGAGTCAGAAGAAGAAGTAGACCTTTCTGTTCCGGAAGGTGTTGCCATTGACGACCCGGTGCGGATGTATTTGAAAGAAATTGGCCGAGTACCACTGCTTACGGCGGAGGAAGAAGTCCAGTTGGCCAAATGTATTGAACAAGATGATATGGAATCCAGGCGGCGTTTGGCCGAGGCCAACCTACGGTTGGTGGTAAGTATTGCCAAGCGCTACGTTGGTCGAGGGATGCTATTTTTGGATTTGATTCAAGAAGGAAATTTGGGTTTGCTTAAGGCAGTGGAAAAGTTTGACTACCGCAAGGGTTACAAATTTAGCACCTATGCTACCTGGTGGATTCGCCAGGCCATTACACGAGCCATTGCTGACCAAGCCCGCACTATTCGAATACCAGTGCATATGGTAGAAACAATTAATCGATTGGTAAGGGTTCAGCGCCAGCTATTGCAGGAATTGGGGCGGGACCCCCTGCCGGAAGAGATAGCCGAAGAAATGGATATTAGTGTGGAACGGGTAAGAGAGATTATGAAAATTGCTCAGGAGCCGGTATCATTAGAGACTCCGATCGGAGAAGAGGAAGACAGTCACCTGGGAGACTTTATCGAGGATCAAGAAGCCCCTTCCCCGGTAGATGCAGCTTCATTTGCTTTGCTTCGGGAACAGTTGGAAGAAGTGCTGGAGACGCTGACCCCGCGTGAAAAACGAGTGTTACGATTGCGATTTGGAATCGAAGACGGCCGAGCCCGCACTTTAGAGGAAGTAGGTCAAACCTTTGGAGTCACCCGTGAGCGCATTCGCCAAATCGAGGCCAAGGCCTTGCGCAAGCTAAGGCACCCCAGCCGAAGCAAGAAATTAAAAGACTTTCTCGATTGAAGGCAGGCAACAAACCCTGCCTTTGCTTTACACCTTGCAATTACGATCGTTACTAGTGCTTATAACTCCAGCGTGACATGGTGACCCTATCAGTGATAGCCTGCATCTAAGTAGACAACCGGGAGCAAAGCACCCAACCCTAGAAAGGGTAGAAAAGGTCTATCTACGGAGGGAGGCTTGTGTATGGGTGTTAAGGCGAGTTATGTGGTTGGACTTGTGGAGGAGCTTGCTCCGATCACTATGGCCGAGGACTGGGATAATAGTGGTTGGCAGCTGGGAGATAGTGACGCTAAAATATCAGCGGTGGTTGTGGCTTTGGACCCTACGTTTGCTGCGCTAAATAAGGCCAAGCAAGTGGGAGCAGAAATTTTAATTACGCACCATCCATTAATTTTTAGCCCCTTAAAGCATATTCGCTTGGATTCCCCGTCAGGAGATCTAATAGCTGGTTTTTTAGAGGCAGGGGTTGGGGTTTATTCTGCGCACACTAATCTAGATAATTCACCCCAGGGGACATCAGCCGTTTTGGCAAAGAAAGTGGGATTAAGAGCCGCAAGGATTTTGGCTCCCCGTGGAAAGCAAAACCTGTATAAGTTAGTGGCATTTGTCCCGCCCGCACATGTAGAGAATGTTCGCCAAGCGTTAGCCAAAGCCGGAGCCGGTTGGACTGGTAATTATAGCCATTGTACCTTCCAAGCGGCGGGTACGGGTACCTTTTTGCCCCGGGAAGGCGCAAAACCTTATGTCGGTGAAATAGGAAAACTTGAATACACAAAAGAATTCCGGTTGGAGACAATAGTACAGGAAGAACGATTAGGGCAAGCTATCAAGGGGCTGTTAGCAGCCCATCCGTATGAAGAAGTAGCCTACGATATATATCCCTTGGCACGATTAGGAAAGACTTACGGTTTAGGCTATATTGGCTACCTTCCCCGACTTCTGTCATTGGCTGCCTTTGCCCGGCAACTAAAGGATAGTCTTGATTTGCCCCACGCGATTATTACCGGGGATGAAAGCAGAAAGGTCAAAAAGGTTGCTGTTTGTGGTGGGAGCGGCTCATCTCTTATCGGCCAGGCTGCTTTTCAAGGGGCGGATGTCTTCGTTACTGGTGATATAAAATATCATAATGCGCAAGAAGCAGCATTGTCGGGTATGGCTGTTATAGATGCTGGTCATGCGGGAACAGAAAACCCCGTTGTTGTTATGATGGCTGATTATCTAAAGAAAAAACTTGAATGTTACGGCGTTTCTGTACATGTTCATATTGCTTCAAATA
>DATERQ010000201.1:0-5855 GCA_035271345.1 bacterium
TGACGGGAGGATTAATAGTTGCAATCCAAGAAATATGTAGTATCATAGTATGCTGAAGGATTAATATCACTCTTGTACCATCGGTTCGATCCGGAGGGAAAGGAAGAGGTGCCGTGAACAACGATCGAACATTGCTGCCACATAAAAAGTCATCAGCCGAGCCCATGCCGTCGGTCTATGATTTTGTGGGGCCGAAACTAGAGCAGATAGCTCAGGAGCTGCATGACTCGTTAATAAGTTATGCTGAAAACGACCATTTCTCCGCTAATTTGGATGCTGCCTTCCATCTATTCTTTTCTGAAGATACGCTGGAAATTCTGGACCCGGAAGAAGAGGCTGCTTTCATTTCGTTCATTGAGTGGTTTATCTACGACTACCGCTTGGCTCCCACCAGGGGTCGGCTCATCGATCGCTTTTTGAAGGAGAGAGGGCAAAGGTTGGGGCCATTGGAAAAGGCCATGCTCCGCCAATGGACTGCGTCCACCATCTGCCTGTATGAGGTTTATGTGACAAAAGACGATGGCATCGGGGCGGAAAACCTTTTCACCGGCGAGCGGATTTGGGTTACCGATGCCAATATGGCTGCAGGCGTCACTTTGTGGTCAGTGCTACTGTGTCGGCTATTGCCGGTGGGGGACAATTACCAACCGTCCGGGGCGGCGCTGGAAGTACCACCGATGTTCAAACACGATATTTTACGGCAAGCTCAATCCGATTTTCGCCGTTGGCAGCGCCGGGGTAAAAGAGGTGGCTGGCCTGAATATCTTAAGGAACGGGGATATTTGTTAAATTCAACTATTGCGCGCCAGTTCGCCGCCGGGCAGAAGGAGTTTATGGATCAAGACGGGCATCATTTTGCTGCCGGCCGGCCGCAAACCGACTCTGCTTTATCGCCGGAAACCAGGGATAAGCTGCTGCATCAGTACTATGAAGACTACTATTGTCAGTGGCCTGATACACCCCATCCGGCTTTAAGAGGTCTGACTCCGCGCCATTACTGTAAAAGCCCCGCCGGGCGCAGACAAGTGCGAGAACTGTTGAAGGAACTGGAGTTTATTGAAGAACGCAAGAAGCAAGCCGGAGAAGCACATTATGATATTGGCAAGCTGCGCCGGACCTTAAATTTACCGCAGGAAGAACTACAGCCGGATCGGGCGCGGATCAAATGGTCTAAGCCTGTTTATGCTCGGATTGCGGAAGAGTTGCGCCGGAGTTTAGCCGATGCCGGCTATCTTAAACTCCAGGTGGACAATGCTGTTCAACTGTGGGCTGATTTTTGTCGGCAGGGGCGACCGGAAATTAAGAAAAACCAGTCCTGGTTGGCGGCGCTGGAATATACCATGGCCCGACTTGAACTCACCTCCGGCGTAACACAGAAAGAGTTGGGGCGCAAGTACCAAGTTGCGGCCGGTACTATTTCTGGTAATTATCGCACCATTTGGAAGACCTTGGGCTTAGAGAATTTTGATCAGCGTTATACGACCCAGGAAGATCCGTACAGCAAGCTGCTTCGGTTTTTGCGCTAGGGGGTAACACCAAATGACAACTGTAGTTGATGCAGCTAATGAAATAACGGTGACTGGGGAAGTAAAAAAAATAATCTTTCGGGCTCCCGAGACTGGGTTTACCGTGGCTGTGGTGACATCTGCCGACGATGAAATCCGGGTGACCGGCCATTTGGCCACCGTACGCCCAGATACAGAGTATATTTTTTATGGGGACTGGGTCACCCATCAGAAATACGGCCGGCAGTTTGCGGCCAACGCAGTGGAGGAGATTGTGCCTACAGAAGAAGAAGGGATTGTAGGTTATTTGGCTAGCGGACTCATTCCTGGCGTCGGAGAAAAATTGGCCCAGCGGCTGGTGGATCATTTCGGCCAGGAAACCTTAACCATTATTGACCAACAGCCGGCGCGTCTAACTGAAGTACCGGGAATAGGGAAGAAACTATCAGGGAAAATTACCCGGGCTGTGCATGAAAACAAAGAAGTGGAGCGGCTGATGGTGTTTCTACGTCACCATCGCGTGAGCACCGGGTTGGCCCTTAAGATTCATCGTCATTACGGACGTGAGGCTATTGCGCGCTTAAAAGAAAACCCCTATTCACTAACTGAGGATATCTTTGGGGTTGGTTTTATTACTGCTGACGGGCTGGCACAAAAACTGGGCTTACGACGACATGCCCGTGAACGGTTAATGGCAGCGGCACTATATGCCCTACGCCAAGCGGCCTCCCGTGGGGGGCATTGTTATTTACCCCAGGATCAATTGGTGCAAGCAACCCTAAAATTGGTTAATGCGCCGGCGGAAGAGGAACCAGTGCAGGCGGATGAAGTGGAGACGGCGTTGGGATACTTGGCTGAGCAGTCGGAGGAAGTGGTTGAAGACGGCGGCAATTGGTGGTTGTCCTATCTACATCGGGCCGAAGCCGGTGTTGTCCGTGAGCTAAAACGTCTATCAGAAGCGGAGGAGTGCCTGGCACCGGCTGAAAAAATAAAGGCGGCGATTGAGGAAGCAGAGAAAACCTTGGGACTGAGCTTTGCTTCGGCTCAGGAAGTGGCCATTAGGCAGGCGGTAGGGTGCGGCGTCACTGTTATAACTGGCGGACCCGGTACGGGGAAATCTACCATTGTCAGTGGTTTAATCCAGTCTTTATCTAAACTTGAACCTAAAGTTAAAATTGCGCTGGCGGCGCCAACGGGGCGGGCGGCCCAACGGCTTGCAGATCTTACCAACCGTGAAGCCCGTACTATCCATCGCTTGTTGGGCTATACATTGGCGGAAGGGCACCCCACTTTCACTTATAACCGCGATAACCAGCTTCAGGTCGATTTATTGGTGGTGGACGAGTTTTCCATGGTGGATGTGGTGTTGGCCTATCAACTGTTGCAAGCTGTGCCCACCAGCTGCCGGGTGGTTTTAGTGGGGGATAAAGACCAGTTACCCAGCGTTGGTCCGGGCAATATACTTCGTGACATTATTACCAGCGAGAAGGTGCCCACTGTGCGGCTGAATCAAATATTCCGCCAGGCGGAGCAATCACTTATTACTGTCAATGCCCACCGCATCAATCAGGGTGGGAAGTTGAAACTGGAATCACCGTCGGATTTTTACTTTATTAGGCTGGAAGATGCTGACAAGACGGCCGAGTATGTGGTGGATTTAGCAGGCAAATTGGTTAATACCTTTGGGTTGGATAACCTTCAGGTTTTGGCTCCCATGCACAAGTACATAACCGGGGTTCAAAACCTTAACGATACTTTACAAGAACAGCTTAATCCGCCGGCAAAAGGCAAGAAGGAGTATCCATTCCGCGGCCGGTGTTTCCGAGTGGGCGATAAGGTGATGGCAATTCGAAATAATTATGAAAAGGGTGTTTTTAACGGAAACCAGGGTTTAATCAAGGATATTGTCTTGTCCGAAGAAGATGAAGATATCGACGAAGATACCATTTGGGTTGATTTTGATGGTTTAATAATACCGTATACGCGTTCCGAATTAGACGAGCTGATGCTGGCCTATGCTGCAACCATCCATAAAGCGCAAGGTAGCGAATTTTCTTGTTGCATCGTAGTTCTCAGCACCCAACATTGGTATATGTTGCAGCGGAACTTACTTTACACCGCCGTCACCCGCGGTAAGGAACATGTGGTTTTAGTGGGAAGCCGACGGGCAGTAGCCCGGGCCATCGCCAACAATAAAGTTCAGGATCGATATACTGCCTTGGCGGCCAAGTTGGCCCAAGGGTAAGGAACGGCTTGCATCTAGAGGGAACGAGCCCTGTCCCGTTCCGGCCCCGCCGCCGGCTGGCGGTTTTCTTTTTTGCCAATTAGTATGTCACATTGACCCAATGTATGTTATAATGGGCATGTAAAGTGCCACTTCGGCATATAATTAACATAGCATTAGCAAGGGAGAGGAGAAAATGGTAGATCAAGAAATCACTTTAAGCGTGATCAAGGCCGATGTGGGGAGTTTTGTTGGCCATGTGCAGACGCATCCGGATATGCTGACTGCGGTGAATAAAAGATTGGCCACGGCCAAGGAAGAAGAACTATTAACAGATTTTTATGTAACCAATGTCGGCGATGATATCGAACTTATTATGACCCACTGCCGAGGCAATGACGATGAACAAGTTCATAAACTGGCCTGGGATGCTTTTATGGATGCCACCAGGGTGGCGCAAGATTTAAAGCTGTACGCTGCCGGTCAGGATTTGCTCAGTGATGCCTTTTCCGGCAACATGAAAGGTCTGGGGCCCGGTGTGGCTGAACTCACTTTTCTTGAGCGGCCCAGTGAGCCAATAGTGGTTTTTATGGCTGATAAAACCGATCCCGGAGCCTGGAATTTACCCTTGTATAAAATGTTTGCCGATCCATTTAATACTGTTGGCCTTGTTATCGATCCTAAAATGCATAGCGGATTTGAATTTGAAGTGCATGACCTGGTGGACCAGCGTAAAGTTATGTTTACACTGCCGGAGGAACTGTATGATCTGTTGGTTCTTATTGGCTCCCCGGGACGCTATTGCATTAAACATATTTATTCCCGCCAGAGCGGCAATGTGGCCGCAGCCACCAGCACCCAAAAATTGAATGTGATGGCAGGCCGATATGTGGGTAAGGACGATCCGGTGTGCATTGTCCGTTGTCAAAGTGGGTTGCCGGCGGTGGGCGAAGTGCTGGAGGCGTTTGCTCAACCACACTTGGTAGCCGGTTGGATGCGCGGTTCCCACTGGGGGCCATTGCTGCCGGTGGCAGAAAACGAAAGCCATCCCACTCGTTTTGATGGCCCGCCGCGGGTGGTGGCGTTGGGGTTTCAGTTATGCCATGGCCGTTTGATCGGGCCTCAGGATTTTTTTGCTGATGTGGCTTTTAACCGTGTGCGCCAGGAAGTGCTGGAGCTGGCCAATTATTTGCGCCGTATCGGCCCCTTTGAACCGCATCGCTTGTCTCAAGACCAATTGGAATACACAACTATGCCCTTGGTGGCGGAAAAATTGAAAGACCGGTTCGAAGATTTGGACTAAGGGCGGCTTGTAGCTTGATTTTTGTTTAAGCCCCACCATTTTTGGTAACAATAATTATAGCAGGCTCACATCCGGCCGACTGGGAAGCGAGGGCCTGGTCGGTCGGGAGCATAGGGAGGAAATATTGTGCGAACTGGACTGCGGTGGGGCTTTGTTAGCGTAGCCATAATGTTGGTGCTGTTCCTATTTTATCAGACCCATGTACCCTATTGGACCCTGAGCCCGGCCGGACGGGAATTGGTCCGGCTTCATATTATTGCCCATAGTGATCATCCCCGTGATCAGGTGCTTAAACTTAAAGTGCGTGATCGCATTATTGAACAAACGGCAGCACTATTTACTGCCTGCGAATCCCCACGGGAGGCGGAGCAGGCACTGCGGGATCATTTAAATTTGGTCCAACAGGTTTCCGATCAGGCTTTGGCCGAAGCCGGAACCTTATATAAAAGCCAAGTTGAGTTAGGGGCCTATCCTTTTCCGGGACGAACGTACCGGGATTTGTATTTGCCGGCGGGACAGTATCGAGCCTTAAAAATAGTGTTGGGGGCCGGGAACGGGTGCAATTGGTGGTGTGTACTATTTCCACCCCTTTGTTTTGTCGACGGGGCTTCCGGAGTAGAGGCAACATCGGTGACAGAGAAAAGGCCGGCTTCTGCAGAAGAAACCCAACCGGTGATGACCGGCAGTGGATGGACAGTGGAAAAACCAGCAACGGCTGAGGACAGCGGTGAAAAAGTTGAGATCCGATTTAAAGTAGTGGAGATATGGAAAAGGGTACAGCCCGGCACGCTGTTGTCGTTGCTATCCAAGGAGTGAATAGGCG
>DATERQ010000202.1:0-15050 GCA_035271345.1 bacterium
TTCTTTGTGCCTGTCAGTAGTTATACTTTTTCATTTACTGGTATGGGGAAGATAATACTGGTATAATTAAGAAGTTCCAATATGTGTGGAGGACGATAATATGGTCCGGCAGGGTTTTTATCATTTGCTTTCTCCCCAGATGTATTTGCGCTCAGTATTTGATTTGCCTATTGCTTATCTCCGAGAACGTGGCATTCGCGGTCTGATATTCGATTTAGACAACACCCTTCTCTATTGGAATGCGCTCGAAGTGACCCCGGAAGCTAAAAAATTGTTTCACCGGCTTAAGAGAGTGGGGTTTTCGTGTTGTTTGGTTTCCAATAACAAGAGAGGCCGGGTGGAGGTGGTGGCCGATATGATGGATTTGCCAGCAATTTATAAAGCCCGTAAACCGAGTCGTCGGGCTTTCCGTTGGGCTTTGGACACTCTAGGTACCGCCAAAAATGAGACCGCAGTGATCGGCGACCAACTATTTACTGATGTCCTTGGTGGAAATCGTTTTGGTCTATATACTGTGTTGGTGATGCCGTTGTCCAAACAAGAATTTATCGGTACTAAGGTCATGAGGTTTTTTGAGCGGATTGTTCTTAGGCGACTTATTGAAAAGGGTCTGGTTGAAAAACTGGCCCTGGAAGGCCGATAGGGCAGGAATCAGGTATGTTTCCATAGAATAGCCTATTTAGCTTTATTGAAGCCAGTATTATAATTAAAAGCCCCTAGGTTAGACTAAAAGCATAAACTGTGGGCTTCCCATTGAGGAGCAGGGAGGAAATATTATGTTGCTGGGGACAAAGAATGAATTGGAACAGGTTCTGGCCCAGGCGTTGGCCAGCGGCGGGGATTTTGCTGAGGTTTTTTTAGAACGACGCTGGAGCAGTAGTGTCGGCCTGGAAGATGAGCGGGTTGAAAGAGTCCATTCAGGACTGGACCAAGGAGCCGGCATACGTTTGTTAGCAGGCGAGGGTTCAATTTATGTATATACAAATGATATTTCCGCTTCAGGGCTGTTGAGAGCGGCAACTGATGCAGCAACGGCACTTGAACATAGATTTCTAGAACCAAAGAAGCTGACCCTATCGGTTAAAAATAGGAAAAAAAACGACGCCAGATTGAATGATTTTGGGGTTGACCTTGCGGTTGAACTGGTTCAGGCTGCTAACAAAGGGGCCCGGTTGGCGAGTGATAAAGTTCGGCAGGTGATGGTCCGCTACCGCAGTTTAGACCAAAAGATACAGATTGCTAACTCTCTTGGTAATTTAGTAAGCGATTATCACTCTCGTAACACCTTGATTGTTCATGTGGTTGCTGCTGATGGCGGCACAGTGCAAACTGGATATGAATCACTTGGTTCATATAATGATTATTCAATGTTTACTAAGGATAAAGCAGTTGAAATGGCGACAGTTTCGGCTCGGAGAGCGTTAATACTTCTGGAAGCCAGGCCAGCCCCAGCAGGACGAATGCCGGTGGTGTTGGCGGGTGAGGCTGGGGGCACTATGATCCACGAAGCTTGTGGACATGGACTTGAGGCAGACATTGTAGGCAAAGGTATGTCGGTATATGCCGGGAAGCTGGGTAAACAAGTGGCATCCAAGCTAGTTACTGTCGTGGATGATCCAACGCTTTCGGGAAAATACGGATCCTACACCTATGATGACGAAGGTACGCCAGCCCAAAAAACGGTACTTATTCGAAACGGCATCTTGGAAAATTATCTCTATGATTTGAATTGGGCTCGACGCCATGGGGTAAAACCTACTGGTAATGGAAGGCGGCAGTCATTTCAATTCCGCCCTATTCCGCGTATGAGCAACACCTATTTGGCGGCGGGCACAACGCCACCAGGCGATATAATTATGGCGACTGAAAATGGATTGCTTGTAAAACGTATGGGTGGAGGGCAGGTTAATCCGGCTACTGGAGACTTCGTATTTGAAGTGGCGGAAGGGTATGTGATTAAGGATGGGCGGGTCGCTTATCCGGTTAGAGGTGCTACATTAACCGGCAATGGTTCCAAGGTTTTGTTAGCGGTTGATTTAGTAGGAACGGACTTGGGCTTTGCCATTGGCACTTGTGGTAAGGATGGTCAAGGTGTGCCTGTTTCCGATGCACAGCCCACCATTCGTATTCCGGATTTAGTTGTCGGTGGTGTGCTATAGGGGGTTAAACAATGAATAACGAAAATAGAGTCGTGCGATCCTGTTTGCAATTAGCGGAAAAAGCCGGCGCTGACGCGGCTGAGGCGTACTTTTTGCACCAGGATAATCTAACTATAGAGGTCCGTAACAATAAGCTGGAGACCTTAGAGCGGAGTAAGGACCGAGGGGTAGGCATTCGGGTATTCAAAAGCGGTAGTTTTGGTTACACATTTACGTCTGATTTGGGATCGACAGCGTTGAAAGAAGCAGTGGAATTGGCGTTGAAGGGGGCCATCTATTCAAACTTGGACGTGGACGCCAGGCTACCAGAACAACAGCCCTTTGATCTATCATTAGCCCAATTCGATTGTGATATCGAGAACACGACCCTGGAGGAGAAACAGGCGCTAGCCTTGACTATCGAAAAGGCTGCCCTGGACACCGACTCTAGGGTGTCCATGACGGAGCGAGCGGTTTATGAAGAGAATAGTAACACGGTGCTGTTGGCCAATTCATGTGGTTTACAATTAAATTACCGGACGAATTTTTGCGGTGGCTATATTTGGGTGGTGGCGGAGGATAATGGAGACGTTCAAACTGGGGCTGGAGTAGCTTATCGACCACAATTATCCCAATTCGATCCAGTTGCTATCGGTGAAGAAGCAGCTTTAAAGGCAGTACAGTTGTTGGGTGCGGACTCAATTGCGACCCAAAGGCTGGCTCTTGTATTACCATCCAAGGTGGCGACACAGTTTCTTGGAATATTGGCTGCTATGCTTAGCGCTGAAGCGGCGCAAAAAGAGCGATCTTTATTTGCTGACCGGTTAGGGCAACAGGTGGCATCGAAAGCGGTTACTATTATAGATGATGGTTCTCTTAAAGGCGAGATTAATACAGCTCCCGCCGATGGCGAAGGTACTTCCAGCCAACGGACAATTGTGATGGAACAAGGAATGCTTTGCAGCTTTTTACACAATTCCCATACTGCTGCTAAGGAGGGTACTGTGTCCACTGGCAATGGCGTGCGCGGTTCGTTTAAAACCCCCCCCGAGGTGGGTCCGACTAATATGTTCTTTGCCCCTGGGGTTTCTACTGAGAATGATCTGATTCAGAGTGTGGACAAAGGCCTTTATGTTTTTAATCTTATGGGTGTACATACGGCCAACCCTATTTCGGGGGATTTCTCCCTGGGAGTTACGGGCTTGCTAATAGAAAAAGGGAGGCTAACCCGTCCAGTCCGCCAGGTGATGTTGGCTGGAAATATTTTAGACTTCTTAAACCAAATACAGGCTGTGGCTTCTGATCTGCGTTTTTACTTGGGCTTTGGCTCACCGGCGTTGTTGGTAGGGGCGCTCACCATTAGTGGGGATTAAGCGCGGATGCATAAAAGATAGAGAAAGAGGGGGATTATTTGCCGTTAACCCGACTACTACGGCTACAAGGCAGATTGGAATCCCAGCAACTGGCGGGAATTATTGTAACCAAAGCAATACATGTACAATATCTTAGTGGGTTTAGTGGTTCAGAAGCACAACTTCTGGTTTTACCCGACCAAGCCTATCTGTGCACCGATTTTCGTTATATCGAGCAAGCTGAAAAGGAGGCACAGGGTTGGGAAATAGTGAAGCATGATGGTGATTGGCAACAAATTATCAAAAACTTATGGACCAACAAGGAAGCACGTCTGGGTTTTGAAGCTGAACACCTGAGCTACAGCGACTGGGAAAAACTGGCCCGGCAATTGCCAGCCGTAAACCTAAGCCCTACATCGGGCCTAATCGAGGGTTTGCGAGCACAAAAGGATCAACAAGAGCTGATGCTGTTGAAGAAAGCTATTGCTTTAGCTGATAAAGGGGCAGAACATCTTAGCCCTTTATTGATTCCTGGTTGTACGGAAAGGGAAGTTGCGGAAGAACTTGAACTTTTTCTCCGCCGGCAAGGGGCTGAGAAGGCTGCCTTCCCGTTTATAATTGCCTCTGGGGCCAGGGGATCACTTCCACATGGGATAGCCAGTGATAAGATTATTGAGGCTGGGGAGATGGTTACAGTTGACTTTGGGGCTGTATACCAGGGTTATCATTCTGATTTAACCCGTGTTTTTGTTTTGGGGGAACCGACTGCTAAACAAAGATCAATATATGAGATAGTCCTGGCCGCCCAGGCCAGTGCGATTGCACGTGCCGGCCCCAATGTCCCTTGTATGGAGGTGGATAAGGCAGCCAGAGAGGTAATTATTGCTGCTAATTATGGGGACTACTTTGGCCATGCTACTGGCCATGGAGTTGGCCTAGAGATCCATGAGGCTCCGCGCCTATCATCACAGTCTGCTGACGTTTTATCGCCCGGTATGGTGGTTACTGTTGAACCCGGTATTTATTTGCCTAACTGGGGTGGGGTTCGTATTGAGGATATAATTTTAATTACAGACCATGGTGTTGAAGTATTGTCCCAATCACCAAAAAACTGTTTAATGTTTGGGGGGCGCAAGAATGATTTCAAGTAATGATTTTCGAACTGGGGTTACAATCAAAATCGATGGTGAAGTATATACAGTAGTAGACTTTTTGCATGTCAAGCCAGGAAAAGGGGCAGCTTTTGTACGCACTAAGATCAAAAATGTTCGTACTGATGCTGTGCTGGAGCGAACTTTCCGTGCCGGTGAGAAGGTAGAAACAGCCCATATCGAACGCCGTGAAATGCAATACTTGTATAGAGCCGGCGATAGCCACCATTTTATGGATACAGTAACATTTGAACAGTTAGTTTTGACGACAGATCAATTGGGAAAGAATTTGAATTACATTGTAGAGAACATGACGATTACGATGTTTGTACATGAAGGTAGTCTGTTAGGTATAGAAGTGCCAAATTTTGTTGATCTTAAGGTGGTAGAGACCTCTCCCGGTGCCCGCGGGGACACCGTGTCTGGGGCTACTAAATCGGCTACGCTGGAAACTGGGGCGCGAGTACAAGTTCCTTTGTTTATTGAAGTTGGAGAAGTTATCCGAATCGACACCCGAACGGGGGACTATTTGACCCGGGCTTAATTCTAAGGAGGGAAAAGTATGGGCAGGCTGCAAGAAAGAGTTGCATACCTAAAGGGGTTAGCCGAAGGCTTGGAGGTGGAAAAGGATGGGCCTGAAGGTCGCTTATTGGTGGAGATTATTAATGTGCTGGAAGACACCGCTGGAGAGCTGTGCCAACTTGCTGAGGGCCAAAGAGATATGGAAGAGTATATAAACGCTTTGGATGAAAGTGTTGGTCAATTGGAAGATGATTATTGGGGCTATGATGGGGATATGGTTGGCGATGACGTATTTGACGATGATGATTTTATCGAAATGGAATGCCCCACTTGCCATGGAACGGTATTTTTCGAAGGTGACATTTTGGATGATGATAGTATGGACCAAATAACATGCCCTGAATGCGGTGAGGTAATCTTTGATTTTAATCAAGTGCCGATGGACAAAGATACCGATCCAATTGGGCCTAGGGAAGAATAAAGGTAACACTTCTACCGACCTGCAACCAAAGTTGCAGGTCTTTTTGTATTTGATCCGCATAGGGATGATAGTGGGACAACATAGGGGGATGATCGATTGGCAAGCCGTTCTCGAGCCACAATACTGGAGGCGGAGGTTATTCCCTATTTAGCATTATCGTTACAAGAACCCTTGAGATCCTTGCCCAACGTTATTAAAGAAACTGTCTTGGAAATTAGGCTTCGCTTGGATCGTGCCACTAGGCTGGTTTGTGCTGATAAAGATCTAATATTACCTGGCACGGGATTATTATCAAGGAAGGAAATGGAACAAACGGTACAATTCATAACCCGGTCTTCAGTCTATGCGTGCGAGGAAGAATTGCGCCAGGGTTTTATCACCCTGCCTGGTGGGCATCGAGTTGGTCTTGTTGGTCAGGTGGTGATGGAACAGGGACAAATCCGCACCATAAAGTACATAAGTAGTCTAAATATTCGTTTGGCAAAACAAGTGATTGGTGCTGCTGATTTTGTGCTGCCTTATCTGGTACAAAAGGGTGGTTTTATCAGCACATTGATAGTATCGCCACCAGGTTGTGGGAAAACCACTTTATTGAGAGACCTAATCCGGCAACTAAGCAATGGTAGTCCTGGCTTAAAGCTTAAAGGTCACAAAATTGGGATCGTGGACGAGCGGTCGGAAATTGCAGCTTGCTTTCATGGTTTGCCCCAAAATGATATTGGACCGCGTACTGATGTCTTAGCCGGGGCCAGTAAGGTAGAAGGAATAATGCTATTACTTCGCTCTATGTCGCCGGAGATTATTGCCACCGATGAAGTTGGTTCGGCTGGGGATATAACAATATTAGAGGAAGCCTTGGTAAGTGGTGTTCGTCTAGTGGCTACCAGCCACGGGGAATGCATCGATGATTTGTTAATGCGACCTGTATTGCGGGAATTAATAGAAAGGCGTCTTTTTGGCCGGTTAGTATACCTCGGATTATCGCAAGGGGTAGGTACTGTGGAAGCAGTCTATAACGGGTGCGATTTACAGCCCGTGTTCTTACGAAGGCCCAGTATGGAGGGGTCAAAACATGGTGATGAAGCTGATGGGTAGCGTTATGGTAGTATTTGCCTCAAGCAGCGTGGGGTTTGCAATTGTCCGTAGCATGAGAGAGCGGATAATACTGCTGGTCCGATTGCAGGGGCTGCTTCAGTTTTTAGTGACGGAAATAGATTTTGCGGTGACCTTTTTCCCCGAGGCGCTGACTAAAATTGGGCGATCTCTGGGTTCTGAAATAGAGGCTTTTTGTGAGGGTGTTGTTGACATGCTCGGGGCCGGAGCACCTTTAGCGACTGCCTGGGAAAGGGCATCTTTTTCATTTGTAAACGATGGTCCTTTATATGTTCACGATATACAACCGCTGTTGTCTTTGGCACCAGTGATAGGATTGACAAACCGCCAAGATCAGCTACGCCACATAAAACTGGCCCAGGAATATTTAAGGCAAAAACAGCATTATATAGAACAAGAATTTAACAAAAACCAAAAACTATGGCAATACTTGGGGGTGTTGGGTGGGGTGGTGGCAGCACTTGTCCTGATTTGATTACTGGTTAGGAGGAGAAAACTTGAACATAGATCTCATCTTTCAAATTGCTGGTATTGGCCTTTTGATTTCAGTCTTGAATATAGTACTGAAACAAGCCGGGAAGGAAGAACAGGCTCATTTATTGGGCCTGGTCGGGGTTGTGATAGTTTTGCTTCTCATTATTCCCACCATCAATCAACTATTCCAGACAATCAGATCAGTGTTCCGCTTGTAAAGGCAGGGTAATCATGGAAATAATACCAATCACCGGTGTGGCTATAGTTTGCACGTTACTAGTTCTGATTGTCCGGCCGGAACAGCCTGAACTGGCTCTGCTTTTCAGCCTGGCGGTGGGGACACTCATTTTCCTATTTGCTGTGACCCGATTGGGAAGCGTTGTTACTGCATTGGAATCTTTGGCACACCGAACCAATATTAATCCACAATACTTTGCTTTAGTATTAAAAATTATTGCTATTGCTTACATCGCCGAATTTGGTGCCCAAATTTGTCGTGATGCTGGACAAGATGCTTTGGCAGGTTCCATAGAGCTGGCGGGTCGGGTGGTAATATTGCTGTTAGCAGTACCTATTTTGTTGACGGTATTTGACTTGACTTTGAATCTTCTGCCTTGAGGTGAGGTAGATGAACAAGTGGTGTTTACTAATAATCGGGACTCTTTTATCCATCTCGATGGCAGCCCAAGCCCAGAGTGTGGAAAATATCCAAGAGTTTGATTTTAAACTACTGGAGGATTCCATAGAGAACCTGAAGGGCGAGTGGAAGTCTGCTATTCCAGGCCTGCAATGGAAAGCACTTCTGGCACAACTTAAAGCCGGCCAAGGTTTTGATTGGAGAGAAGCAGGGAATGGGCTTGTAAGATACTTTTTTAGCGAAATTATGGTGGGATCGCAGCTTTTAGCACAACTATTGGTGCTAGTGGTGCTGACGGCGCTACTCACTACACTAGAGAATAGTCTTCATAACCAAGGGGCGGCAAGGATTGCCCAAAGTTTGATGTTCATTGCTATTATGGGAGTAGCTATCCAAAGCCTTCAAATTGCGTTACGAACCGGAAAAACGGCTATTTCTAACATGGTTTCTTTTATGCAGGCATTATTGCCGATATTGTTAAGCATGCTGGTGGCTAGCGGCGCGGTGGCAAGCACTGCACTTATGCATCCGTTCCTATTGGCTACCATTACTATGTTAGGGACTGTAGCCCAAGATGTAGTATTTCCCTTGCTTTATCTAGGCGCTGTGCTTAGCTTAGTAACATATGTGGTACCTGAGATAAACGTTGGTCGTCTAGCCACCTTTATCCACGGACTTTGTGCAACCCTACTGGGATTGACGCTTTGTGTATTTGTAGGTGTGAGTACGATCCAGGGAGCTGCGGGGAAAGTAGTAGATGGTGTTTCCATGCGAAGCGCCAAATTTCTTGCTGGCTCCTTTGTGCCCGTGATTGGCAAGCTATTTGCAGATGCCGTTGAAGCTGTGGTAGGGTACTCTGCTGCTATACAAACTGCAGTTAGCAGCGCCGGAATGGTGATGGTATTACTTTTATGTGCTTTTCCTTTAATCAAGATTTTGGCCTTGATTTTTATCTACAAATTGGCAGCAGCGTTGGCTGAACCTATTGCAAATGTTAGAGTGGCCCGTTGCCTTGGGGGACTAGGCAACAGCCTGGGCTTAATTTTTGTTACGGTGGGGGTGGTAGCGTTATTGTTTTTCTTGACCCTAACAGCTTTAATGGGTCTGGCTGGCATATCATTAGGCTGGGGTTGATAGAGTATGACTTGGTTGCGTGACTGGGTCCAGACAGTAATAATACTGGTTCTTTTTGCTGGCTTTTTGGAATTATTATTGCCGTCAGGCAATATGAAACCAATGGTACAGGTGTTGGTAGGCTTATTTGTTTTGTTGATATTACTAGGCCCGGTAACTGCTATGGTAGATCGTATCGGACACCAACGGGAATTAGGATTACCTAGGGTTGATGAAACAGCTACACAAGAAATTTTAGTACGAGGTAAGGAGCTGGAGCATCAGCAACTTGAACAAGTTTTGGTTCAATACAAGGCCAATATTGAACAACAGGTGCTGTCATTACTAAGATTTGGGGGTAATGCCATTAAAGCCCAAGTAATAGTGGATATCATAAGCGAGGTTGGAAGGGCGGATTTTGGGAAAATATGTTCATTGAGGGTTATACTTAAATCGGATGGGGAGAGGCATAAAGAAATTGAACCTGAACTCGTTGCTATGCTATTAACCGAATACTATGATCTTACTCCGGACAAAGTGGTGGTGGAGTTGAGTTATTGATATGGGGGGAGGGGAAACATAGGTGACAAGGAAGGACGCGTGGCCCCTTAGGGCTAAACCGGAACCACAAATGGGTTGGCGATGGTTGAAAATGGATCGCCATACACTAGTAAAATTGGGACTTTTAGCCGGTCTGGGTATAATTCTTCTAGTAGTGGGGCGACTGGGAAAGATTCAATCTTCTGATATAACTTCGCCCGCCACGCCACCATCCTCTTCTGCCACGGCTAATTTTGACCAGGCTGGATTGCTATCTTACCAGGGGATAATGGAACAACAAATAGAAAACACTTTGTCTCAGGTAAGTGGGGCTGGGCAAGTATTGGTTCAGTTAAGCCTGGAAGGGGGTAATCGGATTACCTTGGCCACTAACCGGCAAGAGGAGATACGAAATACGGAAGAAAAGGAGCCAGCCGGAAGCGTTATACGTGCCAATGAGGAAAAACGAACTGAGGCTCAATTGGTGATGGCTAGACAAGGTAGCGTAGAACATCCGGTGGTAGTAGACGAATTTCTGCCCCAGGTACGGGGGGTGCTTGTTGTGGCCGAAGGTGCTAAAACCCCCCATGTAAAAGAAGAGCTAAGCCAAGCAATGCAAGTGTTGCTGGCTTTACCTGCCCATAAGGTGAAGGTTTTGGAAAGGGAAAGGGTGAAGTAATATGCGTTGGCGGGAGAGGAAAGCAGGAATATGGCTGGTAATTTGTGTTATAGTGTTGATAGGATCGGCTTTTTATTTACAGGGTCAGCAACTGGGCCAGAAAAGGGAGTCCGCAGACTTAATAAACCAAAAGGAGGGGCCATCTATTCCCGCTGTTGTCCAATATGAGGAGCAACCGCAAGGAATCCAGGATCACGATTTTTATGTGGAACAGCGATTGGAGCGGGAACGTACCCGTAGTAAGGAAATGGAAGTATTGACGGAGATCGTGGATAATCCGAACTCCGACTGCATGAATCGTGAGCAAGCCCAAAACCGATTGATTTATTTGGGGGAAAAACTAGTTGCCGAAGCAGAATTAGAAGGCCTTATTAAGGCTAAAGGATTCGCTGATAGTATTGTGTATTTGCAACCTGATTCAGTGCATGTATTGGTAAAGGCCAAGGATTTATCGGCGGATGAGGTTGCGCGCATTGGCGATATTGTAACCAAGGGTTGGCAGATACCATTGGAAAAGGTCATTATTGACGCCAGACTGTGATTTATTGTCAACCTGTACCAATTCTGCTATAATAGATGAACAGAAGCCTGGCGCAAGGGAGAGATTAATTTGGATAAACTACCGAATTCGGTTCAGATTGTGGAATCAGAGAGCGACTTGGGCAGTGTGAAAATTGCTGATGAAGTGGTGGCTATCATTGCAGGTTTAGCAGCTACGGAAGTGTCGGGCATAGCCGGCATGAGTGGCGGTTTGGCAGGCGGCATCGCGGAAATGCTAGGCCGGAAGAATCTTACCAAAGGCGTGAAGGTAGAAGTAGGTGAAAGACAAACGGCAGTAGACCTATTCGTCATTGTGGAGTATGGAGCAAAGATTCCAGAAGTAGCTTGGCATGCCCAGGAGGATGTAAAAAAAGCCATTGAAAGCATGACTGGCCTTGATGTGGTAGAGGTTAATGTGCATGTACAAGGAGTCAAGATAGAAGGAGACGAAAAGGAAGAGGAAACCCGTGTTAAATAAAGGGATTGGGGTCTTGGATAATTGGGGTCGGTTACTCCTTATTATTGCTGCGGTCATACTTTTGGCCATATCCGTAAGCGTTATTGCAATGGCAACGAACTTTGAACCTGCAATCGATCTAGGGACGCAGTTGTTAAATAAGTTTATTTATGGGCGATGGGAAACAGCTTTTGTTGGCGTGCTAATTATGATGTTAGCATTGCGATTAATAAACCTTTCCTTGGCTGGACGCAAAGCTAAAGGAGCAATAATTTCTAGTTCGGCTGTAGGGGATGTAACAATTACGGTGGCGGCAGTAGAAAATATGGTTCAGCGTACAGTTTTGCAAGTGACAGGAATTCAA
Organism: bacterium; assembly: GCA_035271345.1. Classification (GTDB taxonomy): domain Bacteria; phylum Bacillota; class DTU030; order DUMP01; family DUMP01; genus DUNI01. The sequence continues at coordinate 11,562 of DATERQ010000202.1, forward strand.
GAGGTACACCCGACTGTTATTGCTAAACCCGACGGTATTGTAGTCAGGATCAAGGCTTGGGTGGAAAAGGATGCTCACGTGCCTGAGTTGGCAGCCGAAGTTCAGGAAGTCCTAGGTTCGTATCTTAAGGAAGTGGCCGGGCTTACCGCTACTTCCATTGGTGTAGAAATACAGGGCGTAGGAACGAGAACCAGAACAGCCCGCTAGGGAAAGAAGAGGTATTATTCTATGGCAAACTTTTGGTCCGACTTCCTTATTCGGCACACTGGCAAAATAATATTTTCCGTTCTTGGACTGGTGTTCGGTTTGACCGTATTGTCCAAAGGCCTGTTTGCTGCCTGTTTTCTTTTGCTGTGCCTGATTGCAGGCTATATGGTGGGTAAGCGGGTGGACCAAGGGGAAAGACTCACTTCTTTTTTGGAAAAGATATTTCCGCCTTGATGGTAAGGGGGAACGATATAGTTGAGCCGGCGTCAGGGGCGTGAAGCTGCTCTAAAAGCTCTGTTTCAGGTTGAATTAGGAGAAACCGAACCTAATTTTGCATTGCAGCAATTAGTAGCAGAAGACCAGTTAACAGAATATGTAGCTGACTTTGCCCGGAGATTAATCGAAGGAGTGCTGGACAATCAAAAAGAAGTTGACGCAGTGTTAACCCGATTTAGCACTGATTGGAGCCTCCAGCGCATGGCCAATGTGGATCGGATGGTACTAAGGTTAGCGGCTTACGAATTGCTTTTTTGCCCAGATATTCCAGCGGCGGTGGCTATCAACGAAGCAGTGGAATTGGTAAAGCTGTATTCTACCGGCAAGTCTGGTCGTTTTGTCAACGGCATTCTTAGTTCCGTAGCCCGAGCTAAACTTGCAAAGGGTGGCAAAACCAATTGCGACAAATAGTAATTGGATTCGATAGCAGCTGCTACACGACCTCGGTAGCAGCTGTTTCCCTAACCGGGGAAATAGTGGCTGACTGGCGTCAATTGTTGACCGTGGGGCCGGGAGCAAGAGGGCTTCGGCAACAAGAAGCACTGTTCCAGCACTGGAATAACATTCCGGGTCTGTTACATAAATACCGCAGTTTAAGCTCCGTTAAACCCATAGCCATAGCCTACAGCGAAAAACCTACCCAGAAGTCACGCTCTTATTTGCCTGTTTTTACAGCAGGAGCTTCCATAGCACAAGCCCTGGCAGCTATCTTGGTACTACCGGCACTACCTTTTACTCATCAAGAAGGACATATAGCAGCCGGGCGATTTGGAGCGCAAGGCCCAATTGCCGATTCTTTTTTGGCTGCACATCTCTCTGGTGGTACTACAGACTTCTTGTTGGTACATGAAAAGGAAAGCGGGTTTAGAATCACACGCTTGGGTAAGACGTTGGATTTAAATGCTGGACAACTTGTGGATCGAGTTGGGGTGGCTTTAGATCTTCCTTTCCCAGCCGGACCATGGTTGGAAAAATTGGCTGGCTCTTGTCCCGAAACTGATACGCTAGCAATACCTTCTTTTGTCCAGGGCTATGAAGTTAGTTTTTCTGGTCCGACGGAAGCAGCCCTGCGACTTGTTGCTGCCAATAGAAACAAAGGGGCTATTGCACGGGCGGTCTTCCAATGTATTGCGAATTCGGCTGAAAAGGTGTTGCGCAAAGCCATGGCTGAAACCGGGATTCGTGATGTGTTGTTGGTGGGGGGGGTAGCAGCAAATTCATTTATCCGCCAACGGTTGACTAAACGTCTAGGGCATCCAGCCGTGGGGGGGCGGCTATATTTCACCCCTCCCAGGCTTTGCACTGACAATGCTGTAGGAATAGCTTGGTTGGGTTTGTCAATTTTGGGGGGAAGTGGAAAATGACCACTACTTGGCCTACACCGGCCCTGGTCTACACCGTAACTGAGTTAACGCGGATGGTAAGAAATAATTTGGAGGCCGACCCACTCCTAGGCAATATTTGGGTTCGAGGAGAAATAGGGACTTTTAAGCGGCATGCATCCGGGCATGTTTATTTTACTTTAAAAGATTGCGATACCCTGTTGCGTTGCGTTATGTTCCGCAGCTTTGCTCGGCGTTTGCGTTTTGATGCTGAATCGGGGTTGGAGGTATTGGTATTTGGTGAAGTAAGTGTGTATGAGCGCGATGGTAGCTACCAGCTTTATGCTCGGGAATTGCAACCTGATGGTATAGGGGCACAATACCTGGCCTTGCAGCAACTAAAAGAATGTCTAACCCAGGAAGGCTTGTTTGCTTTAGAACGGAAGCGGCCCATACCACCATTTCCTGAACGGGTGGCAGTGGTGACTTCGGCGGCAGGAGCGGCATTGCAAGATATTTTAGCCGTGGCTCGGCGCCGTTTTGCTGGGGTTGAAATATTCCTTTGTCCCGTGCTAGTGCAAGGTAGGGAGGCCTCTGCCCAGATTATTTCTGCCTTGAAGAAGCTGAATAAAACAGAACATTTAGATGTGCTAATTGTGGCCCGAGGTGGGGGTAGTAAAGAAGATCTATCGGTGTTCAATGACGAACGAGTGGTTAGGCAAATTGCTGCTTCAAGAGCACCAGTAGTTAGCGCCGTGGGACATGAAACCGACCACACTTTGACCGATTTAGCAGCCGATGTAAGAGCACCGACGCCATCAGCAGCGGCAGAATTAGTGTTTCCCGATGTTAAACAAATTGAGAAGGAACTATTCTATTTTTCGCAGCGGTTTGACGAAGCGCTTAAACGATGTCTTCATCGCCATTACGAGGTGATAAACGGTGTTTTAGAGCGGAAACCTTGGCGTGAACCAGTGCTACTGTTGGATAACCGTCGTCACCAGCTTAAGCGCGTCAAAGCATCTCTGCAGCACTATAAAACCCAGTTTACAATTGATAGGAGGGCCGTTTTGGCCGGTATTCGGTGGGCATTGTTGGCGTTGGACCCGGCGGCAGTAATGGAGCGTGGGTTTACAGTTATCCAAGACCCGACCAGTGGTCAGGTGGTAGTTCGTGCCCGCCAAACCCGTTTGGGCCAATATCTGAAGATAAGATTTGCCGACGGAGAAATTTTTGCCCGGGTGACGGATTTCCAAGGAGATGAAAACAATGAATAAAGCCGGTGAGCCGACGAAAAAGTTAACCTTCGAGGAAGCGTTTGAACAGTTAGAGCAGTTGACAGAAATTCTCGAACTAGGGAATCTCAGCCTCGAAGCAACGCTAAAAGCGTTCAAACAAGGAAAAGAACTGCTCAAATACTGCGAAAACCTAATCGAAAAGGCTGAGGAATCTTTAACTATTATTGATTTTGATGACCAGCCTGCTGCTATGGACCAGTTGGAATAGGGTCAGGAGGGTAATAAATGAATCTGAAGCAATATTTAGCCAACCGGACCAGACAAATAGAGGAAGCAATGGAGTTTTATTTGCCGGTGCTACCGCCTGAAGCGAGACAATTAGAACAAGCTATGCATTACAGTCTGTTTGCCGGGGGAAAGAGATTGCGCCCTATACTAACCTTAGC
>DATERQ010000203.1:0-7152 GCA_035271345.1 bacterium
GGCTGGGAACCCGTTTGCGGGGGGCTCGGGAAGACTTGGGTTATAGCCAAGCCCAATTGGCGGAGCGGGCTGGGGTATCGCCTGGTTTGGTGGGACAAATTGAACGGGGTGAAGTACAACCATCATTGCTAACCCTCGATAACCTGGCTTCAGCGTTAGGTGTTTCACCATGTTACTTGATTCAAGAAGAAGACCCGGCCGCCTTTTATTCTCATCTCAGTCCGGCGGTGCGAAAATTGTTAGCGCAGCCCCAGGCTCAGGCAGTATTGGAACGCATTTGCAGTTGCACAGAGAACGAAGTGCGATTTATATTGGAATTTCTTAATCTATATAAACAGCACCATTGTCCTGAAGCCGACTAAGGATCACTAGCGATGCAGCGACAATTAAATAAAAGTGATAAATGAAAGAAGGAGCCCTAAGCGGCTCCTTCTAACGTAATAAACCGAAATGGGCCCCACCCACCGAGCCCGATTTTGATTCCATCGGGCCCTACTTGTAATTCATCGTTCACATACACTTCAAAGCCATGGATACTTTGCTGATAGTAGCCATTGTTGTGGCCAGGTGCACCTGCAAGCACGGCAGGTCTGATGACTGGGCCTGCTCAGCCCCCACAATTTGCGTATTCAATGGTCAGCTCAAGCCGGCCTTTTTGTTTGAGGTATTCCTGGGCCTCAGATGTAATATCAACCTTAACCATCGATTATCCCTCCTCAGGCATTCACCGCCGGATTTTGTACTCGAACACCGGTTTAATTATACTACAGAATATGTTCGCGGTAAAGCGAAATCAGCAACTGAAATGATTAAACTTTACTCACAGGTACAAAATAAGGGGAAATCCCGCTGTACCAGCCAGGACGGGCTGGACGATAATCGAACCAGGCCTCCAGGTAAACCGGTTAGGGAAAAGAGGGAAAGGGGATTCCCAGGTAGAATTTGGTAGTATATGCCATCGATAATGGAAGAAGATTGCTCGGGGGTAAGATAATGGACCAACGTTATCGCGGTGGTTTCTGGGCAGCATTGTTTTTGATATTGCTGCTGCCGTTGCTGTTTGTGGGGTCCGGTAGGAATTTTCCCGGCTTGGGCTTACCCGTTCGGGGTTTAAGGGGATCGGTGCCTAAAGCCCGATTAGTATGGGAGTTTTATGGTGGCAAGGACCAAATACCGGTCTGGCTTGGGGGACCATTGGCTAAGCAGCAACCGTTGACAGAGGATTACCCCGGGGTGCTGGTAGCCGTTGCCGCTGACGGCAATGGGTTGTGGTCAGAAAAAATGTCCACGCCGTTTACAGCTATAAGTGATGGTGAGCAACTAATTGTTGCTGCCAAGACAGGTCAACTGACTAAATTTATTCCGACGCAAGGGGCCTTGTGGTCAGTAAACAGCGATTGGGAAACCCAGACTTTAGTTTTAGCCCTAGATGGGCAAATAGTCGTGGCCCAAGGCCCCATCCTGGAAGGGCAGTCCAATCTGTTGGAACGGGTCTGCATTTACGATGCCAATGGGAACCTTGTGGCCGAACATGTGTTTCGTAATAATTCAGTTATCGACCTTGATATAAGCGCTGATAATGTGTTTGTTAGCACCATTAACCTGGCCCAGGATGTGCCTTCCAGACAGCTATTTAGTCTGGCGGTTGAATCCGCCGCTACTCAGCTTTTATGGCAAAACGAGGAAATTATTTTTACCATGGCGGCCGGATCTGGAGGGATAGCGGCGGCGGCGGGAGATATTATCTATCTATCGCCAGCGGAAGGTGAAGACAGCACTATCAAGATGGATTATCCCGTTACCCAATTGGCTTGGGCGCCGGGAGGGATGCTGACAGCGATCGAAGTTGGGACCAAGCCGACGGCAGCGACTTTGTTGCTAATGGAGAGTAATGGAAAACGCTGTTGGCAGCAGAGCCTTAAAGGGGATTTCCGAGCCCTGGTGGTACGAGGGGATGAAATCATAGCCGCCGATTCCCATGTGGTCTACTGTTATTCAGGCCAAGGCAATCTCAAGTGGTGCTATCAAAGCCCGGCCGCCATCAAAGGCTTGCATCCGCTGGCGGCCGGAAAGAGAGTGGTGGTTACCACCATGGGTAACCACCTACTATTGTTGGAGCCGCCCCCGGCGTCTGACCCTCTTCTTTAACGGGAATAAATCTGTTCACCTTACTAGCTAGTGGCTATAATTATTCACCATGAATAAGCCCGGGCAGGCAACGGGTGCAGACCCATAGACTTTTGCCTTTAATGCGTACTGGCAGTAGCGCTTGCTCGTGTTCGCTGCCGTTGCAATTAAAGCAGAAAATATCGTGAGCTGCCGGCTTCACCTGTTTTTCCACCGCTTTTTCATCAAAGGCTGGGGCTTCCCGTTCTTCAATGGATAGAGCACCGGTGGGGCATACGGCCAGGCAATAGCCAGCCCCATCGCAAAGCTCTTCCCGAATAACCTTAGCCTTACCGCCCACAATCTCGATTGCCCCTTCGGCACAGGGGGTAACACAAAGGCCGCAACCGTTACATTTATCTTCATCTATTCGGACTATCTTGCGTATCAGCATCATGAATTCCTCCTTTTGGCCCTAGTTTACTTTAGCTACAATGGATTGGCAAGAATAAAACAAAAAAGGGAATACGGGTTACCTTGCCTTGTGTTTTTTTGTTGACAAGGTTTTTTTGATGGTGTATGATATGTACTAGTCGCCATGGTATGCACCACACACTGCTATGGAGGGGGTATCATGTTTCAGGTGGATGTTAGAAGCAGCACGCCCATCTACGTACAGATCAAGGATCAAGTCAAGGAGGGCGTCATCAAAGGTATTTTTCAGCCTGGTGATAAGCTGCCGTCAGTGCGGGAGTTGTCCACTACGCTAACTATTAACCCCAATACTGTCAGCAAGGCTTACCAGGAGTTGGAGCGAGAGAAGGCCATTGAAACCTTACGCGGGCGCGGGACCTTTATTGCCAAAAGCTACCGGCCGGCGCCGGACAAGGAACGGCTACAGGTGGTGGCAGGTATGCTTCGGAAAGTGGTGGTGGAGGCTCATTACTTGGGCTTGGCAAAGGAGGAAGTCGAACAGATGGTGGATGATCTTTACGCCGAATTGGGAGGGATAGCAAGGTGAAAGTGGAAATAAAGGATCTGAATAAGCGGCTAGGGAACAAAGAAGTTTTAAAGGAAATAAACCTTTGCCTGGAGCCGGGGCAAATTTTTGGGCTGGTGGGGGAAAACGGGGCCGGTAAGACTACTTTAATCAAATGCGCCACCGGCATTTACAAACCAGACCGGGGAGCAGTGTATATCGGTGGTTCTAATGTGTATGATAATCCGGTGGTGAAAGGAAAGATTGGCTATGTGGCGGAAGAGAACCAATATTTTTCTTCTTACCGGATTGAAGAATTATTATCTTTCTATGCCCTGGCCTACCCGCATTTTTCACCGGAACGATTTCGGGAGTTGAACCGGCTCTTCCAGCTTACGGAGAGGACCCGGGTGAGGGAGCTGTCAAAGGGGATGCAGATGCGCTTAGCCCTAATGCTGGCCCTTAGCCAGAGGCCGCAGCTGCTGGTATTGGATGAACCCACTTCCGGCCTCGATCCGCTGGCAAAGCGGGAAGTGCTGAGGCTGTTGGTCCAAGAGGTGGAGAGCCGGGCGCTGACGGTGTTGATATCATCGCATCATCTGGGGGATTTAGAACGGATCTGTGACACCATTGGTGTGATCTCCCGGGGAGAGATGAGGGCAGTCCATACTCTAACTGAAATGAAGGTCAATATGCGCAAGTTACAGCTTGTGTTTCCCCAAGGTTTCCCGGCGGAATTAGCCTCATGGCCGGAAGTGCTGGCGGTGGAAACAGTGGGTCGGGTGAATTATATTGTCACTAAGCAGTATTCGGAAGAATTGCTGGGGCGGCTGCGACAACTGAAGCCGTTGGTGCTGGAGGAAGTATCATTGGGGTTGGAAGATATGTTTATTTACGCTGCGAAGGAGGGCTACCGTTGAAGGGACTATTATTGCCTAGGGCTCTATTTTATAAAGAATGGAAGAGTGCCCGCTGGGGTTTGGCCGGGCTGACCTTAATGCTGCTATTATCTCAACTGCTGAGGGCTCAACGGGAGCTCAACTGGCGCAAAGAATGGGCGCAGGGCGGTCACTTCGTCCCGGCCCACCACGGTTATTGGTTTCAAGATCTGCTATATAATAATTCCGGCTTGTACTTGTTTGTATTTGTGGCTATTGCTGCCCTGGTATTTTTATTGTTCCAGCAAGATCGCCGGGGAGCAACGGCATCATGGTTAAACAGCATGCCTTTCACTAAAGGGCAGGCTTACGATGTAAAATGGCTCACCGGGGCTGGAATTATAATCGGAGCCTTTTTAATCAACGGCATTTTGCTCACTGCCTTTTATTTCATCAACCATGATTGGATGCTGGAGGCCCCCTACCGAGTTGTTTTGATCTGGACCGGCCTTTATTTGCTGTTTTCCCTGGCCCTATATAGCTTTTTCTTCCTTGTCCATAGTGCCATGGGACACAGCTTGGCGGCGGCTGTTGTGGGACCCATCTCCAGTCTAGTGCCGGCTTTTGTGATGTTGGGGCTGCGCGGGGTTATTTATTATAATACCGACTTGGCTGCCGGCGATGCCATTTATGCTTGGTTCAGCCGAGTCAGCGATGCTCTGGCCTGGCCTTATCTGATAGCACCTGGCTATGTAAGTGATGCTCAAGGCCGGGTACTGTATCCTGTCTTTGATAATCTGGGGGGCCGATTTTTGGTTTTGGGAGCGATCACAGTGGCCTCGGTCCTCCTTGGGCGGCTACTATATCGGCACAATGCGGTGGAAAAATCCGGGGAACTGTTGATGGTTCCGGCTTTAGAGCCAGTGCTAATTTACGGATTCGCCCTTTGTTCGGGCCTGCTGCTGAGCCAGTTATTCGGTTTAGGCCACGGCCGTGATGGGGTTGCCATGATGAACACCTTGCTGGGGGGCGGTTTTATCGGTGGTTGGCTGGCGGCCAAAAAAGTGGTTCTTTATTATCGCCAGTAAAAAACGGTACTGGTGGCGGAAATTACCGGCCCAATCGGGCCGATAAAAGCACTATTATAGGAGGAAAGTGCCCCTAAAACGCGAATGTAAGTGGGGAAGGCGGTAATAGTAGCAGCGAAGAAAAGGGCTAGCCTTTGGAACTAAATAACAAAGTCTCAATCGTACCGAAATAGACAGCAGGAGGTGACTAATGAACACAGGATCCACTCATCTACTTCTAGAATGGAGGGTAACCTATGATCGGTGGATTTATGGGGAAAATGCTGTTTGTCGATCTTACCGAAGGTACCGTAAAGGAACAAAAGGTCAGCGAGGAGTTGGCGGCTAAATTTCTTGGCGGCTATGGCATTGGAGCCAAGATACTGTATGAGATGATGCCGGCCGGGGCCGATCCTTTAGGTCCGGATAACATGATTGGTTTTATTCCCGGTCCAGCTCCAGGCACCAGGGCCCTCTTTAGCGGCCGCTACACCATTGTTCACAAATCTCCGCTCACTGGGGGCTGGAACGATGCTAACTCCGGCGGCTACTTTGGGCCGGAACTGAAAAAAGCGGGCTATGATGCCGTTTTTATTTCCGGTGCTTCTGATCAGCCGGTCTATTTGTGGCTAAAAGATGGCAAGGCTGAAATTAGAGAGGCCGATCATCTTTGGGGATTAGATGCTAAAGAGACCTGGAAGGCTTTGCAAAAGGAACATGGTGACCCGCGGCTGCGGGTAGTAGCCATTGGGCCTTCAGGAGAAAGAATGTCCCGTCTCGCTTGCCCCATCAATGACGGGCACCGCGCTCCTGGGCGCGGCGGCGGTGGAGCTGTAATGGGCTCGAAAAAGCTAAAGGCCATCGCTGTTCGAGGTAGGTTGGAAGTGCCGGTGGCTGATCCAGAAAAAGTGGTGGAGGTCAATAAACGAGTAACAGAAATGATGAAAAATAGCCCAGCTTATCCCGGCTGGAATGAATATGGAACTACCATTTTAACTGAAGCTTCCACTTTGAGTGGGGACTGTGCGGTGAAACACTGGGCCGGGGCCGGAGTGGTGGATTTTGGCGAGGAAAGCGCGAAAAAATTGTCCGGTCCCGTTTTAGATAAGTATAAAACCAAAAAGTATAGCTGCGCTAACTGTCCCCTGGGCTGTGGAGCTGAATATGAAGTAAACAGCGGCCGTTGGCCGGTGGGGCTCACGGAACGACCTGAGTATGAAACCACCGGCGCCTTTGGCCCGGCCCTTCTTTGTGATGAAGAAGATGTATTACTAAAATGCAATGAACTCTGTAACCGTTATGGCTTGGATACAATCTCGGCCGGCATGACCATTGCCTGGGCTATGGAGTGCTATGATGAAGGTGTGCTGACGAAAGAGGATCTGGATGGCATCGAATTGACCTGGGGGAACGGTGAAGCCATTGTCGCATTAATGCAAAAGATGGCCGTCGGTGAAGGCTGCGGTGCGGTGTTGGCTCACGGCTCTGCTTATGCGGCCGAGGTGTGGGGCAAAGGCAGCGAATATTTGCAGACGGCATCTGGAGTTGAATTCCCCATGCACGACCCCCGGCTGGGACCGGGTTTGGCCCGGACTTACCAGTTCGATCCCACTCCGGGACGGCATGTAAAAGGCGGCCTTGGAATTGGACAACTGAGCCTACCACCGGAGGAGAAATATATATGGGAAGGAACCGGTGAAGCCGATGTAGCAGCTACCGCCTTCATCGAAGTTCAAAATTGTCTTGGCTTCTGTCAGTTTTCTAGCTTGGTAGGAGTGGAAGCGGAGGCGTTCTACGACTACCTGGGGGCAATAATGGGATTGTCGTTCACGGCTAAAGATTGTCTTACCACCGGATTGCGAATTCTGACCCTGCGGCATGCCTTCAATCTGCGGGAAGGAATCACGCCGGCCAATTGCACCATCAGCGATCGAATTGTAGGGAAACCTCCGCTTACTGAAGGGCCGCTGGCTGGTGTTACCATCAATAACGACAAACTTGGCCGCAACTTTTTTGCTGCTGCCGGCTGGGATTATAAGACTGGCAAACCGTCATTGGAATTGTTAAAGCGATTGGGTGGCTTGGAAGATGTAATAAGAGGTCTTTATGACAACGTCGGGGC
>DATERQ010000204.1:0-6147 GCA_035271345.1 bacterium
ACGCTACGGACCCAATGAGCTCAAACGGGAACAGCCGGTGTCCTTTTGGTATAAGCTATGGGCCCAATTCCAGGATTTCCTTACTCTAATTTTACTGGCCGCCGCTACGGTCTCTTTTGTGGTAGGAGAACGCACCGACGCCCTTTTAATCTTTCTTATCATCCTGGTAAACGCCATTTTCGGCCTCATCCAAGAAGGCCGGGCCGAAAAAGCCCTTACCGCCCTAAAGGACATGGCTGCGCCGCAAGCCACTTTGATCCGGGACGGAAAAACCATAACTATTCCGGCCAACCAACTGGTTCCAGGCGATTTAGTCCTTCTGGAAACAGGTGCCATGTCCCCTTGTGACTTGCGTTTATCACAAACAGCCAGTCTTAAAATTGATGAAGCAACCCTAACCGGGGAATCTGTCCCGGTGGAAAAAGACGCCAAATCAGCTCTGGCCGCTTTGGCCCCTTTAGCGGACCGAGTCAACATGGCCTTTGCCGGTACAACTGTTGTTTATGGGCGCGGCCAAGGCCTGGCGGTGGCCACGGGTATGTATACGGAGATGGGGCAAATTGCAGGCCTCCTGGCCGATACCGATGAAAATAAGACGCCATTGCAAGGCCGCCTGGATAACCTGGGTAAAATACTCGGGGCCGCCATCCTGTTGATTTGTAGCCTGGTCTTTATAACCGGAGTGTTAAAGTCCCGACAGCCCGGTGCTGTGCTAGAACTATTTTTGGTGGCGGTAAGTCTAGCAGTAGCCGCTATTCCCGAAGGATTACCAGCAGTAGTTACCATTGTTCTGGCTCTAGGAATGCAGCGAATGGCCACGAGAAACGCCATTGTCAAACGGCTGCAAGCCGTAGAAACGCTAGGATCCACCACAGTTATTTGTACCGACAAGACTGGTACCTTGACCGAAAACAAAATGGCTACCGTGGCCCTTTGGGTTGGCGGCAAATTGTACAACCTGGCAGCTTCAGGCAATGGGAATAACAGCAGCATCGTTGCCAACGGCTACAGCATAGAGATGAAGCAGATACCAGAGCTTAAACTAGCCTTGATGACAGCCGCACTGTGCAATGATGCTGCCATAAACAACGACGGCCCTGAAATAGAAACCATCGGCGACCCCACAGAATGTGCCCTGTTGGAACTGGCTGCCAAAGGGGGCCTCTCTACCCATGGTTTACGGAAACAATTTCCCCGCTTAACCGAAATCCCGTTTGATTCGCAGCGTAAAATAATGACTACCGTGCATAAAGACGCTGGCGGCAGCTATCTGGTTTTAACCAAAGGTGCGCCTGATGTAGTTTTAGCCCGCTCGCGGCAGATGCTTTTAAAGGACCAGGAAAGGCCCTTAACCACCCTGTTAGTAGAAGAAATCCAAAACCAGAACGCTCTTTTGGCCCAAAAAGCCCTGCGCGTGCTTGCCATTGCCTACAAACGATTACCGGCATTACCGTCAGACATGGACCTGGAAAAACTGGAGCACAATCTTACCTTTCTTGGGCTAGCAGGGCTTATGGACCCGCTGCGACCGGAAACCAAACCGGCTTTACAAGAATGCCGCCAAGCCGGCCTTCGCACCATCATGATTACCGGTGATCATCCCACCACTGCTGATGCCATTGGAAAAGAGCTGGGGTTGATAAACGGCGGCGGGGTCTTAACCGGTAACCAATTGGACAAGCTGACAGCAACAGAATTTAAACAACTAGTCCAGAGGGTGAACGTCTTCGCTCGTGTAGCTCCACAACACAAGAGTCAAATTGTAAAATCCCTCCAAGAACAAGGGGAAATCGTGGCTGTCACCGGTGACGGCGTCAATGATGCCCCCGCCTTAAAACAAGCCCATATTGGAGTAGCTATGGGCATTACCGGAACCGATGTCGCCAAAGGTGCTGCTGACATGATCCTGGCCGATGACAACTTTGCCAGTATCATCCGAGCGATCAAGGAAGGACGAACCATCTATGCCAACATTCGTAAATTCGTTTACTTCTTACTATCGTGCAATATCGGCGAAGTGCTGGTTGTCCTATTAGCCCAGCTCTTAGGCCTGCCCTTACCGTTACTGCCCATCCATCTGCTTTGGCTTAACCTGCTCACCGATGCCTTTCCAGCCTTGGCCCTGGGTTTAGAACAGACTGAACCCGGTATCATGCATCGCCCGCCCCGACCAGCTCAAGAACCTCTGCTGGACAGGCAGATGCTAACTAGCATTACCCTCCAGAGCATCCTCTTGACCATTGCCGTTCTGGGCGTATTTATCCTATCCCTTTCCAACTATGACCTGGTCACTGCGCGCACCATGGCTTTTACCACCTTGGTCCTGGCCGAACTGCTGCGCTCCTTCACCAGCCGTTCCGAAACCCTCACTGCCTTTGAGCTGGGGTTGTCCACCAATACCGCCTTGTTGGTGGGCGCCGGCTTATCAGGGGGCCTGTTTCTTCTCACCTTGTACCTACCTGCTTTAAGGGCTGTCTTTCACACCGTCGTCATCACCCCGCCCATGTGGCGCTTGGTGTTGCCAGCCGCCGCTCTTCCAGCCACTGTAGCCGAAATCAAAAAACTTTTGTTCCGCCCTAAAAACCTCATTCCACTGGCTGAGGTAAAGGATACTTACCGTTCCAAATAATCTGACGGTAATTGTCCGGATCAGTATCCCCTTCGGTGCTAATGATTAGCACCCGGGCCTCCTGATCCAAACCTAGTTTTTCCTGTAGCCGGGCACATTCTGGCTCCATGGTTAGCAAAGATAAAAGTCCAATGCCCACCGCACCGGATTCACCCGCCACCAACGGCGGATCATTCCCCAGCGGATTGGCCAAAATGCGCATACCCTGCGCGGCAACGTAGTCCGGGCAAATAAAATAGCTATCGGCAAAAGAACGAATGATAGACCAGGCAATGGGGCTTGGTTCTTTACAGGAAAGGCCGGCCATAATGCTTCCCAAATCCCCGGTAGCTTGCTTGGTCTCTTTCTCGCCCAATTTAGCTGACTCAAAAATACAGGCTGCCCTGTCCGGTTCCATGATCACCGTTATAGGATACCGTTCCCGATTCCTATTGACGAAATAGCCCAAGATTGCACTGGCAAAAGAGCCGACCCCGGCTTGTAAAAAGAGGTGCGTCGGCTCTGGCAACCCTTGATCTTTGAGTTGGTCATCGATCTCCGCTGCAATGGTGGTGTACCCCTGCATAATCCAACGCGGTATTTCTTCATAACCAGGCCAGGCCGTATCTTGAATTAGATGCCAGCCATTTTCCTTGGCCTGTTGCTTAACTAATTCCACCGTATCATCATAATTCAGGGTGGTAACCACCGCCTTCGAGCCTGCTTCCATCACTGCTTCCACCCGCCGCCGGGCTGCACCTCGGGGTAAATAAACCACGCCTTGCTGTCGTAGCTGCTGTGCCGTCCAGGCCACGCCACGACCATGATTGCCGGCGGTGGCAGTGGCAAATGTCACCTTGCCCAGCCGCTGCCGTACTTCTTTCGATCGTAAACAATCAAAAGTAAGCTTTTCCGCCGGCAACCCCAACTCAGCAGCAATAAATTTCCCAATGGCATAAGAACTCCCCAAGCCCTTAAAAGCATTAAGCCCAAACCGGGCTGACTCGTCCTTTACATAAACATGCCCCACCCCTAGTTCCAGGGCCAAATTAGCTAAATTGGCTAACGGAGTCGGTTTATAGGTGGGCCACGACCGATGAAACTCCCGTACTTGCTCTGCCCGCCTCGGATCCAAGAAAACAGGCATTGGTTCCTGAGCAAATTTCTGCCTAACTGCCCCCGCTAAAATGCTCCCAAGGCCTAGTCTTTCAACTTTGTCAGCCATCTTCTTCCTCCTTTTCCTGTTACCAAGCAGAATGCAATTTCAACTTCCCTTTATCATCAATTCGAGCCACAACATATCCATCTTCGCGGTCAAACTTGTGGTGGCGATTACCAATATGGATGGTGACGTTGGGATACACTTTCCTGATTTTTATTATCCCGTCAGCATCCACTTTCAGAAACGTGGGCGTGCCCGCCGGTGATCCAACTTCATTGGCCACAATTTCTTTTTTAGCATAGGCGCCTCTTCCCCTTATTAGTCCTGGCCTACCCTTTACATACACCCCCCGCCCAGCCTTTAAACGCGCTTGATAACACCCGGGCCCGAACACGATTATATCGCCGCTGGCTTCTATATCTGCGCCTTGCACATAGTGCGCTTTGAAAAATAAATTGCTCTTTTCCTTCGGCTTATTTTTCAATTCCTTCTCAGTCATTGTTTTATGAAAGCTGCCAGCCATATGGTTGATCATGATGAGCCGGTCCAGATTAGCATCCTCAACCTCACAATCCCACTCCAACATTTTTTTCAGTGGACCCAGTACTGCTGCAGCCTTTTCAGCCGTTTCTTTTTCAGCCTCTTTATAGGCAGTTTCCAGCCGTACAGCCAACTCTTTAAGACGAGAAAACTTGTAATCCACCAGTTTCCGTAGAACCGTTAACCACCCTTCTTTATTTATGGCTTGGGCTAGTTTTGGATATCGACCCATCTGGCTCATAACTTCGATGCAATCGCCCAGTTTTCCTGTTAGCCATTCCCAATCATGGCTGTAGTCACGGTGCAATAAAGCAAATCCCCCGGCCCGAACTACACCCCCAATTACATTTCCCTGTACTTCTATGACTCCACAGGCCCTTAGCAAAGCATTATTGGCATTTCCAACAATGCTGATACCGCCACCAGCCTCCACTGCCATGTTATCGTCCACATTTCCCTTGACCACCACATCACCGTCAAACCGTACATTCCCGCTGCTTAAGTCCACATCCTTATCCAGCACAAAAGCCGGGAATACCACTATTCGCCCATTTATCAGCGCCGGGCGCCCATTCCGTGTGGCCACCACTTTTTTATCCTCGATGATTTCGCAGCCCTCACCTATCCGTAGCTGCACATCTTTTGGCTCGGCCGGGGTTATGGCCGCCCCAGTCACCGACAATCCAGCTTTTCCCGGCTCCGCCGGATGTTTAATCGCCAGCTCAGCCCCGGTCTTAACAGTGGGTATTTGAACCAGATCGCGCCAATCTATTTTTTCCTCTTCATCCGTTGGCAATTGAAGTTGGGCCTCTTGTTCAAATTTAAATTCGATAACAGCGTCTTTGCCACGGGTAGGGGGTATACCTTTGGCCACCACCTGGGGCTCCACCGTCGGCTGGGTCGCAAAAGCCGCCACATCTCCCATATCGATACCCTCCCTGACGCCATGCCTTCTTAACGCTTCTGTCACTTGCTGAACTGTAATGGAGGGGAAGGTCTCCTCCAGCACATCTTCTTGAAACAGATCACGGATAAATGGAAACTGTTCTAAAATACGACCATCCCCGAATAGCTCTGGTACCGCCTTTACCGTGGCCTGCAGTCCATCCGCTGACAGCTCTACTATTATTTGTGCTTGTTCGGGTTCCACCGTCCCTGCCATATTTTGCTGGCCATCGCCCTCCAATGCCTTCCTGCTCGCCAAAATAGGATCCATACCCAAATTATCTCCCCCAAATAGATATAGTGGAAACCCGGCTCGAAAAATAAAGAACCAGACTTCACCGCCTGGTTCCCGGCACAACTGTAGGTATCTTTGCCACCGGCATCCCAGCCACCATAGCCGCTGAGCGGCGTTAGGCCTGTGGTTTTGCGTCCCCGCCTTTCGACGGGTTTGCCCTTGACAGTGATAAATGCCTAATATTTTTACTTTTTTCCCGGCTCGGGGCCCTGCAATAAACCTTTCATCATTAGCCGGGATACCCAAATCTGCATAAGTCTTTGGCCCCGGCTACAGGGTGTACAATGGCCCGCTTTACCCATTACCTAATAAGTATAGCACCTAGTTGTCATTTTATCAACTGTTGCATTTGTATTCTTACTTTAGTCACTGTTCAGTAGTCTAAAAATTAACCATAACAACGGGCGCCTTAACGGGTAGAAAAACAATTTGCCCTAATGATCTGGGCCATCCCACCTATCCAGCTTGCGTATAATGCCTTAATCCTACCAACAAAAACAAGACCTGGCCCCAACAACGGCCAGGTCTCCTTATCAATTCTTCGATAGCTCCTTATTTTCCATCAAACACTTGATTAAATCCGTTGGGCCCTACTTA
>DATERQ010000205.1:0-7936 GCA_035271345.1 bacterium
GGAGTCGGAGAGGATGCTATTTTGGAATTATTATATTAACAAGAGGTACCCCAAGAAAATGACCTGGAATTCCGGCAGGCATCGCTATTTCGATAATATATGGATGGCCCAAATATTGCGGGATATCATTTCGCTGAAGGAAGACCCCCAGGAACATGATTTGGCACGCCGCTTCTTTCAACACTTTTGCCAGATAAACGTCATCAATATTGAGCGATTGTCTCAGCCCAGTGGCGTGTTGGTAGGTATGGAAAACTTGTAATCCCCGGCTAAGCAACAAATCGGGGAACCTAAAATAGTAATTGATTATTTCACGAACGAAAGCAGGAGTTTTGCTGCCAGCGAAGAAGTGTAATCATTGAAACTAAATATTTTCCCTAGGGGTGCCCCTAATGCGGGGCTGAGATAAGGGATACATCCCTTGACCCTGAAACCTGATCTGGATAATGCCAGCGTAGGGAAGTGGGGCTGCGTTTAAAGTATGCCGCTTTTCCCTACGGAAAGGCGGTGTTTTGTTTATAGGGTTTATTCTCGAGACAGCATATTGATTTAGAAAGGAGCCCCTATTATGAAAATTCCCCGGGTACTCACCATTGCCGGTTCGGACTCCAGTGGGGGCGCCGGCATCCAAGCTGACCTAAAAACATTTACAGTCTTGGGCACATACGGCATGAGCGTTGTTACCGCCGTCACAGCCCAGAACACTATGGGGGTACAGGCAGTCTACCCCCTAGCCCCAGAAGCCGTTGGCCAACAACTTGAATCTGTCTTTACCGACATCGACACTGACAGCGTAAAAACCGGAATGCTGTTTTCGGCCCCAATAATAACTGAGGTCGCTGCCAAATTACGTCGGTTTAATGTAACTAATTTAGTTGTAGATCCGGTAATGGTAGCTAAGGGGGGGAGCAAGTTACTCCAAGATGAGGCTGTTGAAGCTTTCGCCGACGTGTTGATACCTTTAACCACTGTTATTACGCCTAATATTCCCGAAGCAGAAATCTTAACCGGGATTTCAATTACAACTATAGCCGAGATGAAGGCGGCGGCGAAAAAGCTGGTTTCCATGGGGGCACAAACGGCCGTGGTAAAAGGAGGGCATTTGCCCGCTGAACCTGTTGACATTTTGTACGACGGCACCATAATTAGAGAATACCCCGGGCAGCGCTTTGATACCATGAACACCCACGGTACTGGCTGCACTTTCGCCGCCGCTTTAGCCGTCGGGTTAGCCCAAAAACTATCTGTCGACACTGCCGTACAGCAAGCTAAAGATTTTGTTAGTCTCGCTATTGCCAAAGCATATCCAATTGGACACGGTCATGGCCCCACCAATCATCTTGCCTGGTTGAACCGGTAAAAGTTTGGAGTACGTAGCACCCTATAATTTAGCAAAGGAGATGGTGACAAGTGTTTGCGCGCGCGTTGTTTGCTGAGAATATGGACATTGTCCAATCGTGCCTTAAACACCCCTTTGTGGTTGGGATTGCTTCGGGAGCATTACCGCGGTATAAATTCGTCTATTACATGTCCCAAGACGCTTTTTATCTTACTGCTTATGTTCGAGCCTTTGCCCTCGGAATTGCCAAAAGCCCAGATGAACGAGCCATGAGAATGTTTAAATCCCAAGTGGACGCAACTTTCGAGGAGTTGAAGCTCCATATAAGCTATTCACTAGAATGGGGCTTCCCCTTAGACGCTGTTCCAGCCAAGGCTACACTAAATTATACCGACTTCTTGGGTCGAGCCGCCGCCTTTGACGACATCAGTTGCATAGCTGCCGCCACCCTACCCTGCAGTATTTTATACGGATACCTGGGCACCGAGCTCTCCAAGGAGTTTGATCCGGCAACGCCATATAGGAGCTGGATCGATGTTTATTCTTCGGCCGAATTTCAAGCCGGTACCAAGGTGTTGGAATCCCTTATCAATGAATACAAGGTTGATGAAAATAAAATAAGACGGCATTACCGGAGAGCCATGGAATTGGAATACGATTTCTTCGATGCCGCGTACAAAAGCACCGATACTTCCACTAACGGCTAGGCTCTGGCCCAGTAGTCTCTTTTAAAAAACTGATCGAACCTTAGAATCAACAGCCACCTGTTTCCTTTTTGTATTCTTTCATTGACTACAGAATAATGAGCGGCTAATTCTCTTCTTCTATCTCTGTTATAGGTGGCGGACCATAGGGCTTTTTTATAAATGACTTAAGTCTACAGAAATCATCCATCAATGTCCGGTGCAAAACCGCCTCTGGTTCCTTACCGCCAATGCGGTAAGCGAGCTGAACTGCGGGACCAATAAGCAGGGCAAATATAATTGTTCCGATACCGAGCTGAGCCCCGAGAGCAAACCCCACCCCGGCAACAATCACTTCAATCGCCGTTCTAGCCTTCCAAACCTCTGTGGACAAGCGCCTGGAAAGGCCAAGCATTAATCCGTCTCTAGGACCGGCACCCCAACCGGTACCCATATATAGATAAGTGGCCCATCCAAGCACCGCTATCCCCACCAATAGCATTATTATTTTTTGTACTAAGGTGTAAACAGGCGGTATTAATGAAAATGTTTCGATTATATCAATGAAATAGCCAATAAAATACATGTTCAGTATTGTGCCCCACCCTGGAATTTCCTTGAGCATAATATTGAAGCCGATAATTATAATCCCCACCAGCTGGGAGACCCGGCCCAAGGTGAAATTTGTATGACAAACTAGGCCAATTTGAAACGTGTCCCAAGGCGCTGTGCCCAATCGAGCATGAATTGTAAGCAATATGCCAACACTGTATAGGAATAACCCAACCATGAGCAAAGTAAACTTTTTCGTAAAAGCGGCAAATCTCATTAATTTATCCTCCAAATTATAATCGTAAACATCTGGCTGCAGTAGATAAACAGGTATGGGGGCAGGGCAGCCTTCGTTGCCAGAGACATATACTACTTTCATTCTATTGTATATCAGCGCTGTTTTAAATCAGGATAGACATTAACCCAAGCAATGTTTTTCTTATTGTGATAAGTATTTTCTTTGGTTTTGCAAGTGTTCTTCGTAAGTATGGCTAAATGCATGGCTACCGTCAGATTTTGCGACAAAATATAGTTTGTCAGAATTGCTGGGTTTTAGAACTGCCCTGATGGCCGCTCGCCCAGGTGCTGCAACGGGACCTGGCGGTAAACCAAGATGTAGATATGTATTATAAGGTGACGGAATTCTGGTATCTTGCCAGCTTAACTCTGGTTTGGGTTGCGAAAACAAGTACTGTACGCTGGCGCAGGATCCAAGTGGCATACCTTTATCTAACCGGTTATAGAAAACGGCGGCGATTAACGGACGCTCCTCGGCCACCTTAGCTTCGCGCTCCACCAGCGAAGCCAAGGTTACGAACTCCCGCGGGGTCAATTGCGCCGGTAAATCCATTAAAGCTTCAACTTCCTCAGCCCAGATTTCATCCATGCGACAGAGCATTGTTTGAGCTATGTCCTTAGCCGTAGCATCTGGCAATAAGAAATATGTGTCCGGAAAGAAAAAGCCCTCCCACTGCCAGTCTGCACTTTCCGGTGCTGCCTCACAAAAATAAGTTGATTCCAGCTTCCCATCCTTGGCCAGCGCCAAAAATTCATCTTCGGTTGTTAGGCCAAGATCGGTCAAAAGGCGGGCGGTCTGTCGCACCGTATAACCCTCCGGAATGGTAACCCTTATTTCTTGGTTAACTGTGTGGCCTTCCGTAAGTATCTGTAAAATTTCCCAGGGTTTCTGCGAAGACGCCAGGCGATATCGACCTGCCTTGATGGTGTTCTCTTGGCCGTTAATTTTCCCCAGCAGGCGAAAGACCAACTCGTGTTTTATTAGTCCCTCTTCGTATAGCAGCTTAGTTACATCAGAAGCCGTAGCCGCCGGTGGAATTTCAATTAGCCGTTCTATTTCGGTTCCAGGAGCGGGCGGTTCCAATAGCAATGTAGCCGCTATTAACAAAAAAAGAGCTAGCAAAGCGGTAACCATAAGTTGATAACCCGTTCTTTTTCTTGGGATAGCAGGAGCCATAAAGTACCCTCTCCATATTTTCTTTTTCGATATAATTATACGATCCCATACACATTTAAGCAACAAGAAGCGGGGCTCTCCAGCCCCGCTGACAGAAGCTGCTCCCCCATAAGCAACTTTTCTCATTTTACATCATGCCCGTTTCCCAACGATTTATGCAAGTAAATCCATTTATTATCCTAGTCTTCAACCTCGCTGTATTTGTCAATCGAAAAGTCCCCCATATTCTAATTGAAAACTCCTCCACCAATGGTTAAAAAAACACACATTTAGTCCTGTTCCTCAAGCCACCTTTTAGTCTCTTTCAAACGATAAGAGTTCCCATTCATGTTAACGATGTATGACTTATGTGTAAGCCTATCAATCATGGCGGCAGTCATTACGGGGTCTTTGAATATTTCCTCCCACCTCTCAAAAGAAAGATTAGTAGTGACAATGGTTGATTTACGGCCAGCCCGGAGGGATAAATGAGTAAATAGGAGTTCCGAGCCTTCCCTATCAAAGGAAATGTAACCCAACTCATCTGCAATAACAAGGTCATATTTTTCAAACTTGTTTTCAAAGGCTCTTAATACCCTGGCGGAGCGCGATTCCTTAAGCTGGTTAACCAATAGTGGCACTGTAGTAAATAACACCTTGTATCCTTCCATACAGGCTTTGATTCCAAGCCCTATGGCAATGTGGGTTTTGCCGGTACCGGCATTACCCGCCAGGATGACATTTTGTCCTGTCTTGATAAATTCCAGGGAACTGAGCGTTTTTAATTTTCTCCTCGCGTCCTCCGGCAGTTCCATAACTACCAGGTCCTCGAGATGTTTTTTCATGGGGAAATTAGCCAGGCGAATTCTGTTTTTCTTCCCATTTTCCCGCCTCAAATCCCGTTCCCTTTGGAGCAGATAATATAGAAACTCCTCATAAGTATAATTCTTTAAATTGGCCTCCCGCACATCCTCCTCAAAGTTACGCCTTATAGCCGGCAACCTTAACTCTTTGCAATAATCCTCGATATATCCCTTTAGCTCCTGTTTTGTAATCAAAGCACCTGTACCCCCTCATCAAATTCGCTACCGCCATTACTGTTTAACAACTGGCCATAGGCCTTAAGAATATCCCTTGAAAGGGTCAGTGTATTGTCTTTGGTGACGGGGGTGGGTATGTCATCACTGCGTTTGCAAAGGGAAATGACCTTTTCAGTTGACAGGTGAATGGGGGATACCACTTGCAATCTCTCGATGGCTGACTGCACCTTGGGCCAACCCTCCTCCCCTATCAATTCCAAAAGCCCTATGAATTCCTTTTCTTTTCCGGTATAATACTTTTGATAGATCGTTTTAAGTTGCGGTGCCGCTTGCTTAAGGGCTAGGCTCCCAGCAAGGGCACCGGGCTTTCTTTTCAAGGTCCTGGTGTAGTGAGCGATCTGAACGCTCCATTTACCAGGACCATATTTGCGTTTATGAACAGCTACTTTTTGGTTTTTATGGTAACAACAGATATGGCTGGTGTAGATTTTTACAAAGAGGAATTCACCCACATATATATCAGGTACAGAATAATGGCAGGTATCAATACATATGGTGGAATACTTGTCCACCCTTAGCTCTAAAGTCCTTGCTGTGTCATATTTAGGCAGGTAGGGCAACAGGTAGGGTTGTTCCTCCTTTAGAATATCCAGCGGGCTTTTACCGCTATCTTCCTTGCGTAATAGGTTTAGTTGATTGCATATTGTTTCAAGGTACTCCTGTGCTTCCTCGAGGGTCTTAAACTCATCCCTAAAGCTAAAGGCTTTTCTTCTTATGTACTCCACGCTTCTTTCGACGTGCCCCTTTTCCCAACCAGCCCGGACATTACAAAACCTATAGTTAAAGCCGTAATATAAGGATAGTTTCAGCAGTGCCTCAGTGGGTTCTTTCTCCGATGGACCCACAAACTTTTTCACCACTACCTTGGTATTGTCATAAACCATTAGGTTATATGCCCCTTTGATCTCTTCGAAAAAAGATGCATGGGATTCAAGGAAGCTCTCCGTCTTTTGGTTGTAAAAAAGTCTAGCATAACGGTAATTCCCTTTGGCACTTGTAAACACGGCCAGCTGCAGGGTCCTATTGTGGTTGCCAAGGGTGAGCTTTACTTCACCCCAATCGAATTCGCATACTTGGCCCAGGGTGTAATATTGCTTAATGAAGGCCTCCCTGTGCCTTTTTTCCATAGCCCTGATGGTATTGCAGACGGTGGAGTAGCTAATATCAAACCCTTCTCCAAGCAAAGCTGCATGGATGTCAATTTTCTTTTTTTGCTGTTTGGCCCGGCCCATAGTCCGTTTAGCCTCATTCTCTTTTAAATAATGTGCAATCCTATCGATGATTTCCGGTGTTAGCTTCGTTTTTTTACGGTTACTGCTATCATAGGTAGGCTTTTCAACTATGCTTTGGATCAATTCTCCTTCTGATGTAACTCCGTCTTTAAATAGTGCTTTCTTTTTTTCTTCATACTCCTTAATGTATTTCCTAATGGTTTTGCGGCTGATCCCCGTCTCCCTTTGAATCGCCCTTTGTGATTGGCCGTCATGGAAGTGCTTTAAAATTATCTTTTGTTTATCAAGCAGTGTGATCATCTCCCTCACTCCCCCATGCAACTGATTCGTTACATAGGAGATTCTAATTCACAGTGGGGGATTTTTCAATTGTTATGGTGGGGTACTTTTAGGTTAGCATAAACACTCGCCAAAACCCTCTTCTAACCTCTCCTCCCATTCTGCTGCTACCTGTTCCCATTCATCGTCATCCTCAATCTCTACCAAAATCTGATCTCCATCTTCTTCGCCTTCTACCCTGAATATTAGAGCTTCTCCGTTCTCATCGTCTTCTTCAAAATCGTTCAAAGCCACCAAGATAGCATATTCCTTTTCCCTCACACAAAAATAGTCCACGACTTGAAACTCGTGCTCTATACCCTCTTCATCGGTCAATACAATAATGTCATCGTGTTCTTCGTTCATCCCCATCACCTCAGTCCTTCAAATTAAGCCCATTGTACCTGGGTAGACAATCCCTGTCAATCCTTATTGTTCCTGCGGGCGAGAAAGCTTTGCAATATTAAAGACGCCGCCACTTTATCTATTACCTGCCGCCGGCGCTGACGGCTTAAATTGGCTTCCAATAACACTCTCTCTGCCGCCACCGTAGTGAGTCGTTCGTCTTCTTCATACACAGGTTTGCCAAACTCCTTACGGATCAAGTCGGCAAACCGGCGGGCTTCTTCGGCAGCAGGTCCGTAAGTTCCATTCATATTTATCGGTATACCAACAACAACACATTCTATTTCATATTCGTCCATTAGCTCACCCAAACGAAACAGATCTTGGACCAGGTCTCCACGTTGAATTACTTCAACGCCTTGTGCGGTTAGGCCCAGGGGATCGCTTGTGGCCACACCAATGGTGCAGGTACCGACATCTAACCCCATCGCTTTCATAATTTGACCCCTTTACCTGTCTTTTATACCCATCCAAAATAAAAGAGACGTCTTATTCGCAACCAACAGCATTAGCCCTAGCATTTAGCCAGGGCTAAATTAAACAGGACTGCCTTTCTATTGGCGCGTCAGATAGGTACGCACCAATTCTTCTAGTATTTCATCACGTTCCAACCGGCGCATAAGATGGCGGGCACCCTTATGGTTGGTTATATAGGCCGGGTCACCAGACAAAAGATATCCCACTAACTGGTGAATTGGATTGTAACCTTTCTCCTGTAGAGCACAATACACCGACTCGAGAATAGTGCGAGCCTTAGCCGCTTCTTCGCGTAAGGAAAACTGCCGTGTCTCTTCCTTCCAGTCTTTCGGCATACGGCCTCACCCCTTATAGATAGATCCTTAGTATAGCAGTAT
>DATERQ010000206.1:0-8239 GCA_035271345.1 bacterium
TATGTTCCAAATTCCCCCTTCGGCTTCCTTCAGACCCCACCGTTACCGGTGACGCCCTTGCCTACGGGTTATCTTCCCGCTGGTCAGGTGATAGGGTTTCTTTCAACCCATCGGCTCGGCAGACATGCCGGGCGAACAAGACAGCGGCCCCGTTAACGGGGCCGTTGTTTTTCTTTTATCTTAAACTAAACTTTGAATTCGGCTACGGCCTGGGCTAGCTGCTGGGCATGCTCTCCCAATTGGGTCATGGCTTCTGTTACCTGTTGCATCTCCATGGAAACATTGTTTGTGCCGGCCGCTACTTCTTCCACCCCAGCCGCTCCTTGGTTGATGGTTTCAGCCACATTATCGATAGCAGTACCAATAGTTTGGACTACCCCAATCAGTTCTTGGGCCGTGGCTGAAAATCTATCTGTCAGGGCAAAGATAGCATTGGCATCTTGCTGATACTGATTGCCAGTATCCACCATGGTTTCATAATCCGGCGTCACCACATTGTTAATAAACTGAAGCACGTTGGTGGCACCGTTGGAAAGGTTCTCGGTAGCCCCCACAACCTTTTCTATTAATTGTTCAATTTGAAGAGCCGTATGGGAGGATTCTTCCGCTAGTTTACGCACTTCATCTGCCACCACAGCAAAGCCGCGCCCATTTTCCCCAGCTCGGGCCGCTTCAATGGCAGCATTTAGGGCTAAAAGGTTGGTTTGGTCAGCAATATCCGAAATAGCATTGGTGAGGTCACCAATTTGTTTAACTACCATCGATTCTTCAATCGCCTTCTTCAGCGCCTCTTCTTCCTTTTCCGATAATTCAATTGCCCTTTCTTGGGCCGTTAAAGCCCTGGTTTTAAGCTCTTGGGCTCGCTGTTCAATCTGTTTCGCTTCTTTGTTCCCTTTGAGGGCTTCCTCACCTAGTCCCGTAATAGCCGTTCTAAGATCATCGCTGGAGGCGGAAATTTCTTCCGCCGTCGCCGCCACTTCTTCTAGCCCGGCTGATACCTCTTGGGTTGAGGCGGCGATGTCTTCCGCATTTCACGTGGCCCCATCCACTGCCTGAGAAGAATTTTGGGCTGCTTTTTCAACTTCATCTGTTACTGCCATTGTATCTGCTATTAAGGCCCGTAAACTTCTAGCGGCTTGGCCGAGTTTATTGGCTAAAACGCCCAGTTCATCTTTGCCGCCTTCCACTTCAACTGTGAGGTCGCCCACCGCCAAGGCTTCAGCCACGCCCATACCAACGGCAATGGAAGCCTTTATAGAACGGACCATAAAGACCAAGATTCCAATGGAAATTACCACCGCGGCTGCCAACAGCCCCAGAGCCATATTTATCAGTCGGCTCACCATAACCGGCACTTGGCCCGCTTCAGCGTCTAGGCTGTCATTCTGGTAAGAAGCATAGTCGTTAGCAGCACTGATTAAAGCCGCATTGTCCAGCGCGGAAACAGTTAACATATAGTCAATGGCTGCCTCTTGTCCTTGCTCCAATAACAAATCGAACATTATCTGGGGGTGGGGAGCAAATCTCGCATTAGCCTCCAATACCGGATCAATCATAGCCTGATTGCGGGCATTAGCGCGTAAGTAGTCCAAGTTTTGCCCCAAGTCAACCGCAGCAGTCTCATAATCACGCAAAAACGTTTCATCACCGCTGGCCAAATAACCGCGGACAGCAGCAGCAATTTCGGCCGTTTGGGTGGCTAGATCCAGCCCCGCCTTTTGCATCGGCACCCGGTGATTGGCCAAATCCTCCACCATCTGGCCGATTAAATTAACCTGTTGATAAATTATGCCAACGATCGCAGCCATCAATAAAATGAGGGTGATAAAACTGGCCACCAATTTAGTCGATAACCTCAATGGAGTCATCCTTTCGCCGGATAATATTTATCAAAAACATCAACCGACCTGCAATTTCTCAGCCGAGGAAAGTTCGAAAAAGGAATCCAGATTTAGCAGCATCAATATTCTCTCGTCTTGTTTGGCCAAACCCTCCACCAGGCGCGAAATTTCACTAGTTACTTTCGGCGGCGGTTGAATATCTTCCTCTGACAGTACCGTCACCTCTATAACTTCGTCTACAATAACTCCCATTTTCTGTTCTTCTGTTTCCACCACTATAATACGGGTATCATCGGTAGTTTCGCGTTCAGCAATATTAAGAAGTTGGTGTAGCTCAATTACGGTGATGATATCGCCTCTGAGGTTAATGACTCCTTTCACATGGGAAGAAGAAAGCGGAACCTCAGTCGGCTTTGCCTCTTTTATAATTTCCAGTACGCTGCTGATATTGATCCCGTAGTTCTCTTCTCCGATTCGGAAAACGACAAATTGTTCGCTCATGATTATGCCCCCTTGTTTCAGGAGGGGACAGAGACCCTCCCCTCCTTGTTAGCTTTTTCTTGCTTGCCTCTCTACTGCTTACAAATGGCTGACTGCTGATAGCCAACAGTAAATTAGGTAATCCCAAGCCTTATTTATTTTATCATCCCAAATCTCATTAACTAATCTGCCCCAGCCCTATTCATATTGTCATCCCGAACCTTATTCATATTGTCATCCCGGGCCCTACTTATATTGTCATCCCGGGCTCTATTCATATTGTCATCCCGAGTGAAGCGAAGCGTAGCGAGGGATCTTACCCTTATAGGGTCTGTGACGGGCCTAGATACCATTTCCGCGGCCAGATAGGCCTACGATACCAGCCCACCTTTGGGCAAAAGTACAGCGGTTATACCTTAAACCGGGCCACTAAGGCGGTGAGCTGTTCAGCCATTTGAGCCTGGACCTGGGCCGTCTGGGCCACGCCTTCCAACGCTTGGGCCACATCGGCTGAGCTGCCGCCAATTTCTTGAGAGGAGGCTGTGGTTTGCTGAACAGCCGCTGCGATACCTTCAATGGCAGTATTTATTTGGTCCATGGCTATTGTCGTTTGGGCAGCAGCATGGGCAAAATCAGCCGATAAGGTATTGATATAGGCTGCATCAGTAGCATATTGTTCCCCAGTCTCCTGGATGATATCGTAATCGGCCATAACCTGGTTATCGATAAATGTTAAGACATCACCGGCGCCAGCAGTAAGCTGGTCCACAGCCGCCCGCACTTTTTCAATCACCTGTTGGATTTGACTCGTAGTTTCGGCCGAGTGTTCTGCCAGCTTCCGTACTTCGTCGGCCACCACGGCAAAGCCGCGCCCTTGTTCCCCGGCTCGGGCCGCTTCAATGGCAGCATTTAAGGCCAGCAGGTTGGTCTGGTCGGCAATTTCGGAAATTACATCGGTCATGTGGGCAATATCGTCCACTACTTTAGCATCGGCGATGGCAGTTTGGATCGCTGCCTGTTCTTTCTGATAAATGCTGCGGGCAGTTTCGCGGGAGGCGGCCGCAGCCTGTTTTAGTTTTTCGGCCCGTTGTTCAATTTCTTTCGCCCGCACTGCTCCTTCTTGGGCCTCTTTTTCCACCATAGCAACATCGCTCTTGATCTGTTCCCCGGAAGCAGTAAGCTCTTCCACGGTGGCACTGGTTTCTTCCATGCCGGCTGCAATCTCTTGCACCGATGCGTTGATATTCTCGCTTTGGGCCGTTACCTCCTGAGCTGTGGCCGATAGCTGCTGGCTGCCGGCACTGGACTCCTGGGCCTGGCCGGCAATTTCTTTAACCAGGGCAACCATATTTTTTTGGGTGACGGCCACTGCGCCGGCAATCTGCCCAATTTCATCTTTGCGCCTGGTGAGCGCATCGGCTTTACCGTCATCGTCGTAGATAAAATCGTAGTCGGCCATGCGCCGGATAACGGCGGTAATGGCAATAATGGGGTTGGCGATCACCCCCGATAAAATGTAGGCCAAAACTAAGGCCAGAAGCACTATTACCGCCGATGCCAGCACTACTGCCCTCTTGGTCGCATCAATCCGGCCCAATATTTCTACTTCTGGGGCAGTAACAGCTACTGACCAACCGGTGGATTTAATCGGAGCATAGGCGATCAAATGCTCTTGGCCTTCATACTTATACTTAGCCAAGCCTTCTTCACCGGCGGCCATCTTCGTTATCACTTGGGCTAAAGGTGTCAAATCTGGGTTGGACTGTGCTAATTGAGTCACATTTTCTTCGTCCATGACTTTTTGCGTATCCTTGTGGGCGATGGTTTTGCCAGCCCCATCGATGGCCAGGCCATAGCCGCTGTCGCCATACTTGATGCTGCCCAACTGGTCACTGAACAAAGCTGCGTCAATCATACCATAGGCAACGGCATCAATTTCTCCGGTGGCATGATGACGGACCGGTACTGCATAAGCGAAAGTAGCCGTATTATCCATCTTGCTTACTATGCTACTAGATATAAATGCCTGCCCTCTGATAGCTGCTTGAAAATATTCGCGATCGCTTACATTTAGGGTAGTACCATCATGGTTTAGGGCCTGTCCGCTCTTGTCAGCATAGGATAAATAGACAAAACCCAACCCTTGGGCCCGTTCAAAATCATCCCGCAGCGCCTGCAGCTTTTCTTCCGCCGTGGACTCCCGGTCACCTTGCACACCGCGGATCACATTGCGGTTAGCCAACGCTTCCAATACATAAAGTCGGGCTTCAATTCTAACCTCCATCGTCTCCTGTACTTGACGCACCGTTTTTAACATCGCTTCGGTGGCTTCCTCAGTGAGAGCGGCACCGGCATTTTTCATCCCGATTACTGCCAGAGAAATGCAGCCCGCTAATACCAATACCCCGAAGAATAGTACCAATTGCCCCCGCAAACCCCGGAAGCCGATTCTAGTTTTTTTCAACATGCTATCTCCTTCTTTCACGTCAATAATTGCCAGAAAATTAGTGCGCTATAAAGCAAATCGAGCCAGACTTCGAGCAACAACGGGTTGTATGGTTCCTGCCATGTTTTTATTGGCTTCTAGTTCTTGAAGAACCTGATCTATTAATCGGTCTGTTTCCTTTCCTTGGGCCGTCAGAAAATTCCGGTAAGCGCAGATCACCGATAACCGCTGCCTAATACTGTTATCGCTGTATTTTTTTATCTGCCGGCAGTAGGCTTCATATCTTCCGGTATCGAGGGATGTTACAGGCGACCAAGCAGTAAGGCCAAATTGTTTTTCCCGCCATTGTAAAAAATATTTAATTTTGCTCAAATAAGAACGCACCGTCTGGACGCTCTTACCCTGCTGGTATAACTCGTACTCAAACAACTCATAAACACTGTTCATTGGAATCAAGCACTCCTTTAATCTTCGTTTTAAACCCTGTACTTGCCGATTCTACCCTGACTACTATTTCCTATTACCAAAATTAGGTTTACCCATTGTTTATTGTCCCCCCCCTTGAAGAGCAGCTAGAGCCAGCTAAATAACCCCTTTATCACCTTTAGAGCAGGCCTTGTAGGTAAACATTTTTTGAAATTCTTCGGCTAGCCTGGGGTCAAATTGGCTACCCGCATTTCTTTTAATCTCCGTTAAAGCCTGCTCCCGACTGATGGCTTTACGGTAAGGGCGATCTGAAGTCATGGCATCGAACGCATCTGCCAACGCCAAGATCCGGCACAGCAGCGGAATCTCCTCCCCCTTTAAGCCCTGAGGATACCCTTTACCATCCCAACGTTCGTGGTGATGAAGGATATATTCAGCCACCGTGCATAGTTCCGGAATATTGCTTGCAATACGATAGCCGATTTCCGGATGTTTCTTTACTTCTTTCCACTCAGTCAAGCTGAGAACATCAGGCTTATTTAAAATGTTGGCGTCTACTCCTATCTTGCCGATATCATGAAGCAAGGCCAATAATTCCAACTCATCCAGCTCCTGGGCTGACAGCCCCAGTCTACGGCCGAGGAGCGTAGAATGCTCTTTTAGCCTCATGGCATGTTCCTCAGTTTCTTGACTCTTTGCATACAAAGTTGCCAGCATGGTGTTAACGATGGTATTGCGGTAACTTTTGCTCATCAGGAGTTTATGCCGGTACAGGTCCTCTTCCGCCGCCGCCAACACTTGGTCAAAAGTCTGGGCCTCTTTTTTCTTAACCGCCAAACCCAAGGCAATGCTGATATTGGCAATGGGGGCGTCGCTATCCGAAGCCACTTGTTCTATCCGACTCCTAATTCTTTCGGCCGATTTGACATCTGTCCGGGGAAGAAGAATGAGAAATTCATCCCCGCCCCAGCGGGCCACGATGTCTTCTTTGCGGCAGTTATCTTTTAGGATATTGGCCGCCTGCTTCAGCACGCCATCCCCTTGTTGATGGCCAAAGATGTCGTTGACCAGCCGCAAACCATTGATATCGGCCATGATGACAGACAAAGGTAAATTATAACGGCTTCCTTTCAGCAGACCTATCTGTTGGCGGATAAAGCGGCGGTTATAAAGGCCGGTGAGAAAATCGCGCTGGCTTAAGCGGATAATTCTATTTTGATATTCTCTTTCCTGGCTCACATCGCGAAATACTATTACAACCCCGTGAATTTTTCCCTGCGGATCTTTGATCGGGGCAGCGCTATCAGCAATGGGTATTTCGTCACCTTGACTGTTTACAAGTAAAGTGTGGTTAGCAAGGCTGATTACCTTGCCGGTCTCAAGTACTGTGGCCACCGGGTCTTCGGCTTCAATGCCGGTTTCTTCGTTAACCAAGTTAAAAACCTGATTAAAAATCCGGCCCTTAACCTGTTCTTGGTTCCAACCGCATAACTTCTCAGCCACTATATTCATGGCTGTTATTCGCCCTTGGCGATCAGTGGTGACCATGCCGTCGCCGATGGATAATAAAGTTGTCTTCAGTATTTCTTTTTCCAAGTACAACTCTTTTTTGTATTGTTCGCGATCCATGACATCGAACACAATGGAAAATAGCAACTTTTTTCCATTGTGCACAATTGGACAGGTGTAAACATCGGTGAGGCGAACTTCGCCATTTTTGAGCCGGTAAGGACAAAGAGAATACTTTTGTTTTTCCTTCAAGGCTTTTAACCGCAGCTTTTTCACCTCTTCTGCTGGCCTGAGGTGAATATCTTGGGTGGATAGTTGTAGTAATTCTGCTCGGCTATAACCGAAAAGCTCCAGGGCGGCCGGATTGGCATCAATAATTTTGCCGCTGCCAGGCTCCACCAACACCATCGCCGCTTGGTGGCCATCGAACATAGCCTGTAATTTCGCCAATAGCTTGTTGTTTTCCGCTTCCGCTTTTTTACGCCGGGTTATGTCTTTCCGCGATACTACAATGTACCTAACTTCCCCTTGCTCCACCATGGGGCTTAGACTCACAAGCCAGTCTTTAGTACCGGCGGGAAAAGTCATGGTTTCTTCATAGGTCATGGGGGCTTTAGCTTGGACACATTGTCGATAATGATTTTCCATAATTCGGCCCACATCAGGACCTAACAACTGCACAGGAGTTTTCCCGGCCAGATTTTCGTTGCTGTAGCCGGTAAGTCGTTGGTGGGCCACATTATTTCTCAGGTAGCGGAACTCGTTACCGGCTACCTTCATTAAAAACATGGCGTCTTGTGTGCTGTTAAAAATAATGTCGAGCTCATGTGACAGCTTCTCTAAGTTGCCAAAGCATCTTGTATTCATCTGCAACTGTTCCACTTCCTTTCGAGCGGATTCGGAAAAAGACCTTTTAGTTTTATCTTAGTTTGTAGACGCTCCCCCTTAATATATAATGCAAGGGCCATGCCAACCTCGTGGCATGGCCCTTTTTGCGACCATAATCTGCATACTTATACCCATTAAAGGGTTTTTCGCCCATGTTCGTTCTACCAATCGGTTATCCTAAGATGTACCGATCTGTGCATCAAAAGCCACAACTTGTGCTGTAATCATCATCTACCCTATATCCGGCCCTTCTTCTCCAGCCGGCGCAGCCGGTTATAAAGCACACTGCGAGAAATACCAAGATAGCGGGCCGTTTCCGATTTATTGCCGTCATTGAGCCGGAGGGCTTGACATACTATATTGTCCTCAAGCTCCTGCAAATCCAACCCCTCCGGCGGTAAAGTAAAATCATTTACACTGAGAATAGACCTTTTGGGCTGCTCCGAGGCCGAAATCAGTTCAGGTTCTGCTTTAAGTTCTTCCGGGCCAGGCTTTAAAATCTTTAGGTGCTTGGGTTTAAGCATTAGATCATTATGTCTGAACACGGCCCACTCGATAGTATTTTTGAGTTCACGAACGTTACCAGGCCAGGTGTGTTCCAGCAATATTTGGCTGGCTACCTGGTCAATATGTTTGAACTGTTTTCCCT
>DATERQ010000207.1:0-2993 GCA_035271345.1 bacterium
CTGCGAAGGAAAACAATTTAAATCCCTTTGCTTACCTAAAATACCTTTTTGAGCAGCTACCCAATGTGGATATGGGAGATGAAGGTATCTTGGATGGCTTGCTCCCTTGGTCAGATACATTGGCTGCCGAATGTCGGGTATCAAAATAAGAGTTGGGATTATGCTATTAGGGCCCATCTTGCGGTTTGCAAGGTGGGCCTTGTTTGACGCTTACATCGCAATGCTATTCTGAACACCATGCTTTCGACTTTGTATGAAAAAAGCCAGGAAACTGAGCAGCATGCCATGCGGCTTAAGGAATACTCGGTGGCTTTGGGTAAAAAACTGGGTCTTTCTCCACCTGAATTGGAAGAGCTGGAACTGTTGGCTTTACTTCATGACATCGGAAAAGTAGGGGTGGATGCCAAAACTTTGAATAAGCCCGATCTTCTCAGCCCGGCAGAATGGGAAGAAATAAAAAAACACCCGGAAATTGGTTATCGTATTGCCAGCAACATTCCGGAATTATCCAATGTGGCCAAGTACATACTTTATCACCACGAACGTTGGGATGGTAAAGGTTACCCCCGCGGATTAAAGGGTAAAAAAATTCCGCTTCTGTGCCGGATTTTAGCGTTGGCAGATGCCTTTGATGCTATGATTTCGACTCGGCCTTATCGAAAAACCATGAATCGAAAACAGGCATTGGCTGAAATAAAACGGAACAGCGGCAGCCAATTTGATCCGGAGTTGGCGAAACTCTTTATTGAGCTGGTTACTACAGATGCCGCTCCCGCAGGGAATGGAATGGTTATTTAGTAGGGGGATTAGGGGCTAAAGATCCCTCGCTGTGCTCGGGATGACAATTAATAAGGCTTGGGTGACAATTGAAAGGGCTCGGGATGACAATTAAAAAGGCTTGGGTGACAATTAGAGAAAGCCTGGGATGACAAAAAAGAGCTGGGGATGATAATTGAAGGGGGCCCGAGATAACAATAAAAAGGGCTCAGGTTGGTAGTTGGAGGAGGCTTTTTTGTGGCCCATTACGTTTATATTTTGCGCTGTAACGATGGTACTTTGTATACCGGCTACTCAACCGATCCAAAGCGGCGCCTAAGAGAACACCAACAAGGTAAAGGAGCCCGCTATACCAGGGGCCGCCGGCCGGTGGAACTCCTGGGTTTCATTCAATATAAAACCAGATCTGAAGCCCAAGCAGCGGAAGCAGCAATCAAACTTTATTCTCCGGCGAAAAAAATAAAGATATTGATGGAGAAGGGTGATCCCAATGTTAGAAAAGATTGCCGATAGCGATGTTTTCCAGAGGGTTTGCGATGCTATTCAGGATGCTGTCTTTATTTTAGATCTCGACCTTACCATAGTCCAAGCTAATTCCACTATGAAAGGTTGGTTTGGCCAACAGTCACCGCTCAGAGGGCAAAAATGTTATCGGGTAATTTGGGACCGGTCAGAACCCTGTAACGATTGCCCCTGTCTGAGAGCCTTAAAAGTGCAAACACGCCAAGCCGAAATGATCCACAAGCGAGATATCCACGGAATAAAAAGATGGTATGATGTTTACGCTTTTCCCTTGTTGAATACAAAGAACCAGGTGGTGGGCATTGTTAACCATATTCGTGATGCTACCTTGCGAGCCAAAGCAGAGCGGCAGCAACTGGAAGCCACAGCGACGTTGGCGCGAGCAGAAAAATTATCCTCCTTAGCTGCCTTGACCGCAGGGATAACCCATGAACTAACTCAACCTTTAAACGCCATCAAGGTTCTGGCCGACAGCATGTTATTTTGGTTCAAGCGCGGGCGGATACCGGAAACCGATGAAATGGTGGCCAAACTAAAAGATATTTCCGAGCAGACTGACCGGGCCGATCAAATAATACACCACGTACGATCCATAATTCATGGTGACCGGGAAGTTGGCTCCAAGACCCGTTGTGATTTAAACGAGGTGGTAACAAATGCACTCCATTTAGTGGCCAGCCAGCTACAGGCTCATAGCATAACTGTGGAAAAGAACTTGATTGCTGGACTGCCAGCGGTCAGGGGTGATAAAATACAATTAGAACAAGCCATAATCAACCTTCTTATTAATGCCATGCAATCATTGGACCAGAGCGACCATGCTGACAAAAAAGTGACTATAGAGGCTCGGCTTTTACAAAATGATGTACTTATTGAAATTCGTGACAACGGGGCGGGGCTCGATGAAAAGATCATCGACCGCATATTTGAACCTTTTGTTACGACTAAACTTGCCCAGGGCGGTATGGGGCTGGGCTTGCCCTTTGTATATTCCATCATGCAAGCCCACAATGCCCGGATAAGCGGCGGCAACAGTGAGGACGGGGGGGCGGCATTTCAATTAGTCTTTCCCGCAACTAGTCTACCTGGGGGGTAAGATAGTTTGAACATACTATTGGTAGATGACGATAGGGCTAGCCGTACTCCAGTGGCAGAGTTTTTAAGAGAGCTGGGACATACAGTAACAGAATGTGATGATGGAGCCCAGGCTCTAGCGGTGTTTACCACCGGAGATTATCCCATGATTTTGTCGGATATCAGAATGCCCCGCCTGTCGGGTTTAGATTTGTTGCAGGCCATATCAGGCTTACCCACAGCCAAGAATACGGATGTGGTGCTTTTCACCGGCTACGCAGATATGAAGACTGCAATTGAGGCGCTACGTGCCGGCGCCTACGACTATCTGCCTAAACCGATCAATGTGGAAGAACTGGCCGCCATCACTGATCGAATCGCAGAACACCAATCTTTAAGGCGGGAACATGAACGTTTATCCACCCGGTTTAAAGAAGAAGTGGAAGCGGCTACAAATGACGTTCGCCAACAGTTAGACCAACTCAAGAAACACACAGTTTTTTCTTACGGCTTAGAACAAATCGGCGTATTTTCTCCCTGCTGGCGGGAAATTGTGCAAGAGGCTCAAACATACCATGGCGACCGCTCCATCCCAGTATTAATACAGGGGGAAACGGGAA
>DATERQ010000208.1:0-3650 GCA_035271345.1 bacterium
CTATGGCTGACGCTTTGCTGGGGGCTGCTGGAAAACGTGACCTGGGCAGTTATTTTGCCGATACAGACCCTGGTTGGGCCGGTGTCTCAAGCCTGACTATTTTGAGATTGGTTAACGAAATAGTTGCGGAAAGCGGCTATAAAATAATAAATATCGACAGTGTGATTATGGCCCAGCGTCCGCGACTTAGTCCATATATCAAGGAAATGAGGGAGATTATAGCTGAAACGTTAGCACTGTCGGTGGGGAAGATTGCGATAAAAGCTACCACCACCGAAACTTTAGGTTTTGTCGGACGTGGAGAGGGGATTGCTGCCCAGGCTGTTTGCTTGCTTCACGGCTGACACTACAGTAAGTGAATAAAAGTTGGCGCCTTGGTTATACTTGCAGTGTAGGATTCTAGGCCCTGCAAAGGTCGGTACTTTTTCCTACATTTGAGCTGGATAGTTGGCAAGGAGGAAAAAATGACCATCAAGGCGCGCTTTGGCTTGTCTGCAATTGTTTTAGCCGCCATGCTGTGTCTTAGTGGCTCCACCGATTGTAGCCATGGCAGTGACAGACCAATAGCGGTATCAACTCCTTCTCAGTTGGATGATCCTGTTCAACTGCGTTGGAGTGAAGACCAAGGTTATCTGATTCCACAAATTATGTTAAAGGGGGCCGTTGTCCTAAGGATAAGAGCCGGTGCCGGGGGTTATACCTCTGAGGAACGGGGAAAAATTGTGGCGGAGAGACTGCGGGCAGGCTTGGCCGCTGGAACCGCTTTCGATAGTGTCGGACCCGGAATTGTAAATGGTGAAGTGGTGGTGCGGCTACCAACGGGTATTTTAGTGACGGTGGACCAGGGTAGTGTGCGGGCCAACGGGACAACGGCACTGCAATTGGCCCTTGCCTGGAGCAATAACATCCGTGTTGGTTTGGGTCTGAGGCCGCTCAATCTAGAAGAAGCGTATCGAAAAATGAATGGTGAATATCTGACTGCTGCCCGAGCTTCATGGTATGGATCGCGCTTTCATGGCCGCCCGACGGCAAGTGGCGAGATCTATAACCAGAATATTTACACCGCTGCCCATCGAACCTTACCGTTTGGCAGCTTGGTGTTGGTTACGAACCCAGTTACCAGCAAGACGGTTCTGGTGCGTATTAATGACCGTGGGCCTTTTGTGGCTGGGCGCACTATTGATCTGTCCCGGGCAGCGGCCAGGGCCATTGGTATGGAAGCGGCTGGTGTGGCTGATGTGGAAATTGCAGTAGTAGGGCCTTAAAAGGCCAATTATAATGATTAGCAGGGCGGGCGTATAGAGCGCCTGCCTTTTTACTTGGCTTGTTATTGGGTCAAGCCGCATGGTATAATAAATGGAACCAGAGCCAAGGGAGGCCGCTATTTTTATGGATAAAGTGCGCATCAGATTTGCCCCTAGCCCCACGGGGCTGTTAAATTTAAGAAGAGCTCGAATAGCTCTTTTTAATTGGTTGTTTGCTCAGGCTTATAAAGGAACCCTTATTCTTAGGATTGAAGATATCGACCAAGACCGCTCTTCACCGGAAGTGGAAGAGTCCATTACTGCTGATCTTCGTTGGTTGGGGATTGGCTGGGATGAGGGCCCGGATAAAGGGGGTCCTTACGGCCCTTACCGACAATCAGAGCGAGACAATATATACACGCGGTTCATTAACCGCCTGATTGAAGATGGGTTTTCTTATCAATGTTTCTGTGATGAGGAAGAATTGGCGGAACAGCGACGGGAAATGTTGTCCCATGGGGAAACACCACGCTATACCGGCCGTTGCCGAAATCTAACCGACGAGGACCGGACCCGACTTATGGCCGATGGTAGAACACCGGTGGTCCGCTTTCGAACGTCGGGGGGGGAAGCAATCACCTTCACTGATTTGATTCAAGGAGTGGTGGAGGTGAAAAATGAAGGACCCAACGACTTTATTATTGTCAATGCCGATGGGCTGCCCACTTACAATTTTGCTGTGGTTTTAGATGACCATCTTATGGGAATCTCGCATGTAATCCGCGGCGATGAACATTTGACCAACACGACCCGACAAATTATGCTTTACGAAGCATTGGGTTGGAAACCGCCGCAATTTGCCCATTTTCCTTCCCTGGCAGATGAAGAAGGGCGGCTGTCAGCTACTGTAGGTTTGGACACTGTGGATGAGTATCGAAGGCGCGGTTATTTGCCACAGGCATTGGCAAATTTTCTCCTTTCTATCGGCTGGGCTGGGATGAAAAAACCGTTCTTTTCATTGGCGGAAGCAAGCAAAAAATTTCGGCTGGAGCAGATTAACCAAGTACCGGCCGTATTTGACCTGGGTAAACTGCGGGAGATCAACAATTTTTACTTAAAGAAGAGTTCTCCGGAACGGGTCTTGGAACTGGCTTTGCCTTATTTAAAGGAAGCGGGTTACGTCAGCGATCCGGACGAAGGGCAGCGGACCTGGCTGCTACAACTGATAGAGACCATGCGCAGTGAATTGGATGAGGTAGCCGAAATTAGCCACAAGGCATCGTTCTTTTTCGAGGCCAAGGTCCAGCCGGAGAGCGGTAAAGCAAAGCAAGTGCTAAGGGAAGAACAGGTGCCGGCAGTTTTTGATGCTGTGCTGGAGCGCCTGGACGACTTGGCTGACTATAAGGTGGCCCATATCCGCCGGGAGCTCCGACAGCTTTGTAAAGACATGGATCTTACTACCCGGCGGGTATATTTGCCGTTGCGGATAGCACTTACCGGCAGATTGCGGGGGCCGGAAATTTTCCGGATAATTGCCCTTTTAGGCCCGGACCAGGTAAAAGCCCGACTGCAGGCAGTGCAACAGCTAAATTTCTACCACTAATCGAAAGGAGAATGCCAAGTGACGCTGAAGGTGTACGATACTATGACTAAAAGCCAACGCAAATTCATCCCCCGTGATCCAGGGAAAGTAAGTATTTATGTGTGTGGGGTCACGCCATATAACTTCTGCCATATTGGAAACGCTAGGCCATTTTTAGTTTGGGATGTGATTCAGCGCTACTTATCTTACAAAGGATATCGGGTACGCTACGTTCAGAATTTCACCGATGTGGATGACAAAATTATAAAGCGGGCTCAGGAAGAAGGAGTTAAGGCCGAGGACATAGCTGATCGTTATATCAAGGAATATTTTCATGACATGGATGCTTTGGGAATCCAAAGGGTGGATGTCTATCCCCGGGTTACCGACCATATTCCAGATATTATTGAACTGGTGGAAAAGCTGGTGGAGAACGGAAACGCGTACGAATTGGATGGCACTGTTTATTATTCGGTGCAAAGTTTTCCTCAGTATGGTAAGCTATCAGGTCGTAGCCTGGAGGATCTAAAAGCCGGAGCCCGGGTAGAGGTGGATGAACGCAAGCGCCATCCCATGGATTTTGTGCTTTGGAAACCGTCAAAGGAAAACGAGCCTGCTTGGGATAGCCCCTGGGGACTGGGGCGTCCAGGTTGGCATATTGAGTGTTCAGTGATGGCGCTGAAGTATCTGGGGCCGGGATTTGATTTTCATGGCGGTGGTTCTGACCTTATCTTTCCACACCATG
Source organism: bacterium (assembly GCA_035271345.1). Taxonomy (GTDB): domain Bacteria; phylum Bacillota; class DTU030; order DUMP01; family DUMP01; genus DUNI01. The sequence goes on from DATERQ010000208.1 coordinate 3,572, forward strand.
AAAATGAAGTGGCGCAATCGGAAGCGGCGTTGGGTTCTACTTTTGTACGCTATTGGGTGCACAATGGCTTCATTAACAT
>DATERQ010000209.1:0-9983 GCA_035271345.1 bacterium
GGCATATCCTTCTGGGTCATTACGATGGCCATAAAGCGCATCAAAATCCACCAAGTTGGTAAAAATCAGATCCCATTGTCCATCGATCATGGCAACCTTAGTCAGTTGAATACCTGCTCGATTAGACTTACTTGGCCAAACATCGCTTAACCCTCGACCGGCAAAAATATCGCCAATTTTACCAATCCCTAAAACTCGACAACCTGTCTCATGGACCAGATCTAACACTGTCGCAGAAGGAGGTGGCAAAGAGAAATCACGGCGATTTTGCGTCCGGTGAAAATTCCCGGTAGTACCAATAAACGGCCGCGCAATTACCCGGGCAACAGCATGGGCTCCAGTTAATAAAAACCTGGCCTGCAGACAAATATCATAGAGATCCTCCAGCGAAACAACCTCTTCATGAGCCGCAATTTGAAAAACACTATCGCCTGATGTATAGACAATGGGGTGTCCTGTATTCACATGCTCAATTCCTAGCTCAGCAATAATTTCTGTTCCAGAAGCTGGCCTGTTTCCTAACACTTTCCGCCCAATGCGTTGTTCAAAAGATGAGATTAGATCGGACGGAAAACCACAGGGATAAAGGGGAAAAGGTTCTTTAAGAATCAAGCCCATGAGCTCCCAATGCCCGGTAGTGGAATCTTTCCCCACTGAAGCCTCCATCATCCGTCCATAGGCAGCATCAGGTGAGGCCACCGGCGATACCCCAAGGGCAGAAACAATATTTCCTAGGCCTAGGCCTACTAATGTAGGCACTGTAAGACCACCTGCAACCAGAGCTACGTTTGCCAGAGTATTGGACCCTTGATCCTGATATAAATCTGCATCCGGTAGTGCCCCCACCCCAACACTATCTACCACCAGTACTATCACCGCCAAAGCTACTCACCCCTTCCCCCGTCTTCTTGTTGCTTTCTTACTGCCCGAGGATGACACTGTTGGAACACTTTCAGCAAATATTGTGGAGTTACCTGGGTATATATTTGAGTGGTACCTATATCAGCATGTCCCAAGAGTTCTTGCACGGTACGCAAATTAGCCCCGCCCTCCAACAGATGAGTAGCAAAAGAATGTCGCAGCGTATGCGGGCTTATATCTTTCGGTAACTGAGCCGACCCAACATACCCTTTTATAATATGCCAAAATCCCTGGCGTGTAAGACGTTTCCCGCGGGAGTTCACAAATAGAGCCTGCTCGGTAGAACCTGGAACTATAAACAGTCGTCGCCCTTTTCTTAACCATGCATCCGTAGCCTTAACTGCCTGGGCTCCCATGGGGATAATTCGTTCCTTTCCCCCTTTACCCCAGCAGCGCAAGTACTGCTCTTTTAACTGAACATCGCCTAGATCAAGACTTACCAATTCGGTTGCCCTTAGCCCGCAAGCATAAGCTAATTCCAACATGGCCCGGTCCCGAAACCGAAGCGGGCTATCCCCTTGCACTTGATCGATCAAAACCTCCACTTGAACCACATTCAAATATCGTGGCAGATTATGGACCAAACGCGGAGTATCAATCATACGGGCTGGATTCTCTTGCACTATCTGCTCTTCTTCCAAAAAGGAATAAAATGCCCTGATAGCTGCCGCGGCGCGAGCGATGGAAGACGTAGCTCTATTGCCGCGTGCAAGTGATTGAAAATAGCCTTTGATCAGTCTGTCGTTAGCTTTGCGCAAAGTGTCACCCCGGGCTGACAAATAAACTGCTAACGCTGTAAGATCACCGCGGTAACTGGTAACTGTATTCAGGGAGAGGCCCTGTTCAGCCAAAAGATAAGAGCAAAACCGACTTATATCCCCTTGCGAACAGCCTCCGGGTTTTTTAGTCATAGTGGACAGCTCCTTGCCCATGTAATGTTGAACCTTCGTTGACTACTCAATATGAACCAAAGCCAAATTTTAAAGCAACCAAACAGCCGTAATTCCAGTTAGCACCGGTGTAATATACGCTTCTACTAAAGAGGCCAGAGTTACTGCTAATCCGGCATAGCAAAAAAACAGTAGATAGCTTGTTAAGGGCGGTGGGTCGCTGCGGCCTTGCTGCCGGAAAAAACGTTGCCTTAATACACAATAAGCAAATGATATGGCGCCGGCAGACAAGAACAAAAGCGCTGGAACTAGAAAGAGGCTGTGGGGCAATAGGGCTGTACCAGCCAAAATAAAACCGCGTAATTTTACTTCTTGCACTAGAAAGGCTACAGTGAATCCGCTGCTGAAGCCTTTACCAAATAGCAATATTAGGGTAAAGGGGAGCCCAACAATGGTGAGGCCACCTAACCATAACATACTAACAAGCCTGGCGTTTGACCACAATGTGGGTAGCAAAAGATCGCTACCGATGGGCAGTGATTCTGTGGTGATATCAGCTGCTAAAATCTGCAAATAGTCCATCAGTTCATTTTTCTGGCTATCAGCCAGCGTTCGCACTGCAAGGGCACCAAAAACCACACCGGTCAGAAACAACAAAATGACAAAAAAATATATGCCTTGGTGCAAACCAACATGTTGCCTTATTTCTTGCTGAAAACGACGCCGCCACACCAACATCGCCCCCTGCCTACTTACATATGCGAGGGGCAAGATCCCTATGCTAGCTGTTGACAAGCAGCCCATTGAAGAGCAATAATAGTTTTAGCATCTTTTATATTGCCTCGTTTAAGCCACGTTAGAGCATCTGCCAACGGCAACGTGGTGATGGCTAAAAATTCATCGGCGTCGGTACAACTTCGTCCCAGTATCAAATCATTGGCATAAAATAAATGCAGTAGTTCCGAGGTAAATCCTGGGCTCGTATAAAAGGAGTATATTTGTTGTAGATGTCTTGGGTAAAACCCCGTTTCTTCTTCCAGTTCCCTTACCGCACATTCCGTGGGGCTTTCGTTATCTTCTAATTTCCCTGCCGGTATCTCCCACAGTTGCTCACCAGTTGCATAGCGGTACTGGCGTACCAAAACCACCTGGCCTGGTTTGGGCTCAGCCAATACCGCCACTGCGCCTCCATGTCTAACCACATCTCTCTGCGCCTTGTGGCCATTTGGAAGCCTTACCAAGGCTTGCTGAACCCGAAAGATACGCCCTCGATAGATGTCTTTCACTTCTAAAGTGTGTTCGTTTAGGTTCACAGGTTCAACTCCCACAATCCTATTACCCAGCGCACGGGCTACGGATCTGGTTTGTCTTGATATTCCTTGTCCCTTTTCTCTGTTCGACGCGCTAATTCCTTCTGGCCATGGTTATTTTCTTCTCCATCTAAATTCCTTTCCCAGATAAAACATTCCACAATTTCATCAAAATAACAAACGTACGGTTAAATGCCCGGTTACCATATTTTTACAAGAGGAATCTAGCCATTAACGGCGAATATGTCTTGTTAAGGCTTTATCAGTACTCCCACTATCTCCGCATGAATTCTTATCCGTCCAAACTGAAAGAATTAACCAAAAATATTCTTTTTTTAGAAGGAGTTTCTAAAGTGGCGTCGAAGTATTTTTTATGCTACTATGCCGGAGAGAATGCCGAGATAGCACTACAACAAATGATAAAAGTAGTCATAATCATGCTAGGGGTATTTATATCTTAAATTAGCAGCATCTATTGTTGCCTATTATTTGTTCGGCACTGTTTTGAAAGGCGGTGATAGGCATAAGCAAAAATAGTCGATGTATACGGCAACATTTTAACAAGGAGGTTTATTAGGTGGAACAACAATCTCGTGAAACATTTGGAAGTCAAGTTGGTTTTGTTTTTGCCGCTGCCGGTTCAGCAATAGGACTAGGCAATATTTGGCGGTTTCCGTATTTGGCCGGGATGTACGGCGGTGCAGCATTTTTATTTGTTTATTTGGCCATCGTCGTAGTCGTAGGGGTAGTTTGTTTTATTGGCGAAGTCTCTTTTGGGCGCCATACAAGACAATCCAACGTCGGTGCCTTTAAGAGCATCAACAAAGCCTGGGCACCGGCCGGACTTATTGGCATATTAGCCGGTTTTATGATTCTATCTTTTTATAGCGTTGTGGGCGGTTGGACCATCCGTTATTTCTTCCAAGCTTTTTCCGGCTTCTTTGCTGATCCCGCTGCCAGTGGTGACTTTTTCGGCGCCTTTATTAGTGATCCTCTAATGCCCATCATTTACCACGCCCTGTTTATGGGGGCAACTATTTGGATCGTTTATAGCGGGATTCAAGATGGAATCGAAAAATACTCCAACATCATGATGCCAGCCCTATTTGTGCTTATTCTTATTTTGGTTGTTCGATCATTAACCTTACCCGGCGGACAAGAAGGATTGGCGTTTTATTTGAAACCTGATTTTTCTAAAATCACTGGCGAAACACTTTTAGCTGCACTGGGACAGGTATTTTTTACCCTCAGTCTCGGCATGGGCTCCATCTTAACCTATGGCAGCTACCTGGGCAAAGATGAAAACATTCCTAGCGTTTCTACCATTGTACCTTTCATGGATACCTTAATCGCCTTTATGGCAGGGTTGATTATTTTCCCGGCCGTGTTTGCTTACGGTTTCGAACCGGGTCAAGGTGGCGGCCTTGCCTTTGTCACCCTGCCTGCTGTCTTTAGTGCCATGCCAGCCGGCAATCTTTTTGGAGCCGCTTTCTTTTTCTTGCTGTTCTTAGCCGCTCTAACATCGGCCATTTCCTTGTTGGAACCTGTGGCAGCCTACATGATGGAAGAACATGGCTGGACCCGTAACAAAGCTGTCCTTATCATGGGATCTATTATTTTTCTGGTCGGCGTGGTCGCATCTTTGTCCAACGGAGTCTGGAGCCACATCTCCTTTTTCGGCGATAACTTCTTTGACTTCTTAGATAATACGTCTGGTAACATCCTCCTCCCCATTAGTGGGCTGGTCACATCTATCTTCATAGCCTGGGTTTGGGGTAGTGAGCATGCGCTAAAGGAAGCCACCAACGATGGCACCATTACTTTTGCTTGGGGTAAATTATGGGCTAACGTATTGATAAAATATGTGGCACCAATATTGATCACACTGGTTTTCTTAAGCAGTATCGGGATTATACCAGTAGGCATCTAAATCGTTTTAGTGTTTCCTTGAAAACTACAAAAGGCGGGTCGCAATTCGTTAAGGTTCATTGAGGTGCGACACGCCTTGTTTTTATTAGTTGCCAGCTATCTTTTTCAAAATGCTCGCGCCGGTGGCTCTCTGAACTCCATCGGGGCGGCTCTTAGGAAACGTGTTTTGCATCCTGGTTATTTAGCGACATTTACGCCTGCTATTTTCTTGCTTGAACTAGCGATCGCATACATGATGGAAGGGTATGGCTGGAAACGGCGTCTGGCTTGTCTGGTTATCGGTGGGGCCACCTTCGCCGTTGCCATCTTCGCCCCTTTCTCCATGGGTATACTGGGCAATTTTACCATTTCCAGTATGAATATTTTCGATGTATTAGATTATGTATCTGGTAACCGGCTTCTTCCCGTCAGCGAACCGGTAACAGCTACCTTCCTCGCTTGTATTTGGGGCGGCGACAAAGCCCTGAAAGAAACCACCACCGATGGCGCGATCACATTTGCTTGGGCTAGCCTTTGAGCCAATGTATTGATAAAATATATGGCTCCGATCTTGATTACAATTGTGTATCTTAGCAATATCGGCATTATAAAGATAGGCGTCCAAGCAGGTACAAAAATCAAAATAAAAAGGGTAGTCTGGCCGCTGCCCTTTTTATTTGCCCTGACAAGCTAAAAGCAATATAAAGGATTTTAATTCCCCATCTAGAATTAAGTTGTAGTTTTTTGTTTCGCGCTATACACCCCACACTTATCGAAAGGAGTTGTCAAAGTGTCCACAGAAAACAAGCAGGGATATATACATGTCTATACCGGAGGCGGCAAAGGAAAGACAACAGCAGCTATTGGCTTGACCGTACGGGCCTTAGGTGCCGGCAAAAAAGTATTGTTCCTCCAATTTATGAAACAGGCTACTTATAGCGAGCATAGTCTATTAACCAATCTGTCACCAAATCTTGACCTCATTACCTTGGGTAAACCCTACTTTGTTGCCCGCAGTGATCAGATTACACCCAAACAAGCCCAAACCATGGTGGACCAAGTTGTAGTGTTTGACCCGGGTTGCCCACCGGCGGACTATGTTGCATTGGTCAGTAAGGGCTTAGACATAGCCCAATCAGCACTTGTAAATCACACCCATGATCTGATAATACTAGATGAACTCAGCGTAGCTTTACACCTAGGTCTGGCTAATTTAGACACGGTGATGGCCATTTTAAAAAAGCGCCACCCAGCGGTAGAAGTAATAATTACCGGCCGCAACACGCCAGCGGAATTGATTGATTTGGCCGATCTAGTTACGGAAATGCGGGAAGTTAAACATTATTTCCAGCATGGTGTTCAAGCACGTAGGGGTATTGAAAATTAACTAATTCCCAGACCCTAAAAAAGCCTTATAGGTTTTATAGGCTGCATAAAGATCTGCTTTACTCGCCAGCTCAAACGGAGAATGCATGCTTAGAATTGGAACCCCGGCATCCAGAACATCCATCCCTAAATCGGCTAAAAACTGGGCAATAGTGCCACCCCCGCCCTCATCTACCTTACCCAGATCACCTGGTTGCCAAGGAATGTTATGGTCATTAAGTAACCGGCGTACTTTACCCAGAAACTCGGCGCTGGCTTCGCTGGCTCCACTTTTACCCCGTGCTCCAGTATATTTAGTCAGGCTGATACCATAGCCAACACGGGCCGCATTAAGTTTATCACTAACCTGAGGGTAAGTAGGGTCTAGAGCCGCATTTACATCGGCTGAAAGAGCTTCAGCATGGGCTAATGCTCTTCGCACTTTGAGATCAGGTGTTTTGGTATTTTCCCCATGGACCAATTCAGCCACTACGTTTTCAAAAAAGCGCGAACGTGCCCCGGTGTTACCCATGCTCCCCACCTCTTCTCGATCGGCATAATAACAAATGGCAGTGTATTGCGGCACGGCCAAAGTTAAAATTCCTAGTAGTGATGCGTAAACACACACCCGATCATCCTGACCGTAACCTCCGACAAAGCTTCGATCAAAACCTACATCCTTTGCTGCTCCCGCAGGCACTGCTGATAAATCAGCACTCACCAAGTCTTCTTCAGAAATTCCATAAGAATCGTATAAAAGCTTCAGAATTCCCAACTTAGCTCGTTCTTTGAGATCTCCATTATCTGGGTAAGGCCTGCTACCAATAATGATATTAAGAGCTTCTCCAGTCACCACTTCTTTTGCCTTTTTGGCCATCTGCTTCGATGCTAAATGCGGTAATAAATCGCTAATGTAAAAGACCGGCTCGCCAGGTTCTTCCCCCAGACGCAAATCTATCTGCTCCCCGTTTGCTAACACTATAACCCCGTGCAAAGCCAAAGGTTGAACCGGCCACTGATACTTCTTAATGCCACCATAGTACTGGGTTTTAAACAACACCATACCTTCGTCTTCGTATAACGGCCGTGCTTTCAAATCAAGGCGCGGGGCGTCAATATGGGACCCAACCAGCCGAAATCCTTCGCTAATAGGTTTTTGCCCCAACACTACCAGGGCCGAGCTCCGTCCTCGGTTGTCAAAGTACAACTTGGCACCAGGACTCAGCCCATGGGGGACTTTGCTAGCAACGCTAAAACCGTGCTTTCTAGCCTGTTCTAGGATAAATTTGTTCGTCTCACGTTCAGTTTTAACCCGAGTTAGGAATGTTCTATAACCATCAGCGAAAGCATACATCTTTTCCTGTTCTTCTTTATCAAAACGATCCCAAGCCAGTTTTGGTTCAAATGACAACTTGTCCAATAATCGTTTCCCTTCAGCGCCCTTTTTCATAAGGGAATTCCTCCTTGTGTCAAATCTGTATTAGTTAGGGTAACCCCAAGTAAACGGCGGTATGTTACTTTCCCAAGCAGTTAGAAAACGTTTGCCCCAATAGGGAAAACGACTGTTAAGTTCGTTTATTAATGACTCCATCTCTGTTCGTTTGCTGTTCATGGCCGCCGGACACCGGCTTTCGCACGCTGGCAGGGAGTCGCGGTTTACAACATCAATAATCGTTTGTTCCGGGATGTAAACGAGCGGTCTTATGGACACCAAGCCGCTACGACTCAGTTTTGTGCGGGGTTGGAAGGTGGTCAATCGGGCAGTATAAAAAAGATTCATCATCAATGTAGCCAGGACATCATCCAAATGATGGCCTAGCGCTATTTTATTGCAATTCAGAGTTAGGGCAGCATTGTTTAGGGCCCCTCGACGTAGATAAGAACAAAGAGAGCAGGGGTTGGTTTCCTTCCTAACATCATAAACGATGGAACTGATTTCAGTTTTTACCACAGTAAGCCCCAGCCCCTTGGATTGACAAAATTCCTTCAGTGGGCTGATGTCTTCTTGAAATCCCAAGTCTATCAGGACAGGAAACAATTGTGTGTCTTGAAAATACTTCTGGCAAAGCCAGTGTATTGTATACAAAAGAAATGAACTGTCCTTCCCTCCGGAAACAGCCACAGCGATACGATCACTGGGGTCCAGAAGCCTGTAGCGATGGATAGCGAGTTTAATTTTATCTAGAAACCATTTTCTATCACCGGTTTTCACCGCAACTCCCCTTTTCAGGTATCATTTCTGCCCATTGCTACGCCTTCCAACTGCAACAGCCGGCGCTTTAAGTCCATCCCTCCACCATAGTTTCCTATTGACCCATTTGCCCGCAACACCCGATGGCACGGTACAAATATAGGCAGTGGGTTAACCCTCATGGCACTGCCCACCGCCCTAGCAGCTCCCAAATAACCTGACTTTATTGCTAAATTACCATATGAGATCGTTTGCCCATAAGGCACCTTTAGCAACTCTTCCCAAACCGCCTTTTGAAACTGGGTTCCTTTAAGATCTAAGGGCAGAGTAAAGCGCTGCCGTTTCCCATCTAAATATTCGTTGAGCTGTTTTGTAGCCATGGTGAAATAAGAGTGGCAAGGCACTAAGGATAGTCCTTCCGCATCAGGAAAATAGACACTAATCCAGTTTCTAACATCATCCATACCATTGTAGATGGCAAAATAACAAAGGCCTTGTTCTGTGCTTACCAATTCCCCGGATCCTAACATAGTATCAATTCGAGCCCACATTAACATGACAAGCCCTCCCCTCGTTGCTAGTAGCACCAACGGGTATTACCCATCTCCATCGCATCCCCAACCTACATCTATTCCTTCGCTTACCAGTAATTAACAATCCAGGGCTTGATAACAACAATCAAGCGGCAATAGCCCTGCTTGCCGCTTGATCACAAAACCCACCGATTACAGCAAAATAAAACAGTCATTGGTGCCGGAGACCGGAATCGAACCGGTACGGGCGTTAACCACCCGAGGGATTTTAAGTCCCTTGCGTCTGCCATTTCCGCCACTCCGGCACTGACGCTATTATTTTACCACCTTTCAGCGATATTTTCAAGATAAAGTCCATTTTGTGTCACCGGACTATGATATTGTCACCTTGTAACGGGACTGAGAAAATGCCACCATAATATAAGGAAAGCGTTTTCTTGAATGAAAAAGAGTCCCGGCGTGTATACGTCATGAAACAGATGGGGCGAGGAAAGATCACGGTCTCGTAACATTCCCGCAGCAAAAACCTTGCGGCTGGAGGCTGGGCATGTTATAATGTTAGCACAGTCGGGGTGCGGTGGCGAAGAGGCTAACGCCGTGGTCTGCAAAACCACTATGCGCCGGTTCAAATCCGGCCCGCACCTCCATTTAGACCCTGATAGGGTCTTTTTTTCTTGCTAAAGAAGCCACACCAATCAATTTCAACAACCAAAATATAGCTTATACTACAAGATGATGCAGATTAGACCCCCGCTACCCTCATTTACGATTCGTTCTAGGGTTTCTTTTAGCTTTTGCTTAGCATCCTCGGGCAAATGGTAGAGTTTTCCCTGAATGCTCTCCTTTACTAAGTCATGAAGAGATT
>DATERQ010000210.1:0-10816 GCA_035271345.1 bacterium
TAAGGCTGGCCCACCGAAGGTTGCGAGGAAACAGGAATACCTTTTTCCGCCATCAACAAATAAAAGGACTCATTTTCCACTGCCGTTTCCTTCATACTACCATCAGGAAACGAGACATATAAAGATACAATCCCGATATTCAATGCTCGTCTTATACTTGGTTTTATGTAGCTTGTGCTATCAGTAATTACCTTTACCGCCACCGACCTACCTCCCCATTGCAGCGTCCGCTCTTAATAATCATTATAGCGCACCAAAGCCAAAACAGAAACCCCAACCTGAAAACGCGGGTTTAAAACGGCAAGGGCCCCAGGGCCCTTGCCGCTGATGATAGCCTTAAGTTGCTCGCAATAATTACTTAATGAAGAATGGCCAAATCCAGCTCCGCCCTCACCGTCAGCAGCGGATCCACCAACTGGGCAATCTTCATATCCACTATCGCCGACGATAATATTAGAGCCTCTTCAAAAGTCAAATTTTTAACTTTCATTAGATAATGGGCCATATCGCGCAGAGCAATCTGACAGGCTGTGAACAGATCCTCATGGGACCCCATGAACATAATGCGATTATCCCGCTCCAGCACCGGCCGTTCCAAGCCGGTATTCTTAATCAAATTTACCCGGCAGGTAACCACAGTCCTAATTTCCACTCCTGTGCCACAAACCTCGCCATCCCCTTGCCGGGCATGGCAATCTCCCATGTGCAAATAAGCACCTTCCACATTCACCGGTAAATTCACCGTACAGCCTTCGCCAATCTCGTTACAATCCATATTCCCGCCATGATCCCCTGGTGCCCCACAAGCTATTGGTTCTCCTTTCGGAGCAACCCCAATAACCCCAATCATGGGCTTGATGGCAAAAGAGAAATTCTCATCCCAAATGACTTTGTTTCCTTCAATGGGCAAAATTCTGGTGGAAGATTCCACTTCATCTGCCAGCACACCCAGGCCGGGAACAGTTACCATTACGCCCTGATGACCCAAATCGATCTTGAGTATCTCCACCACCAAAGTATCCCCGGGTTCGGCCCCTTCCACATAGATTGGCCCCGTTGCCGGATTTACCCGTTCAAAATCAATCTCGCCGATAGTATCCGCCGGCGTTTGAATCTGATTGTCAAAACAATCTTCCGTTTCAATGACCAAGATATCCCCAGGCTGAACAGTCACCACCGGATCTGCCTCCGACCCAATAGCATACTGTTTAAGTTCCCGCGAAACATAAACAATATTACCTTCCGGCTTCGCCAATGCCGTTCCCGTTGACAATATGACCAGGGCCAACACTACCAATACCGCCATAATCCTATTTCCTCGGTTCAAAATTGTCCCTCCTTATAGTGTGTTAATTTCATATATTCCACATGTTTCCTTAATATCCTCTTTTACTAATGGTTGTTATTTCGAGGAATGCCCACCAACAAGTAGAGCTGGTAATCAGCCGACGGTTCGGCCTCATTGCCGGTGGTGAGGCTGATATGCTGGAACACAACCCCCAGTCTATAGCCGTCTTCCTCCGCTTCCAAAGTCAAATCCGCCGCTGCTAGGGCCTTCCCATCGCTTCCAGCAGCCGCTTGGGCCGCAAAGTCGTATAATCGCGCCGTCACCAGCTCCCCACCTTGGGCGTCCAGCAAGGCCACTTCCAGCTCTTGGTTGGGAATGGGCTTTAGCTGCAGCCTATAGCCGGTTTCGTCAATGTTCAGATCATGAACAGCAGCTTCTGTTGTCCCCTTACTGACATAGATCCCCGCCTCCAGCAAAAGATCATAACCTTTAATCGAAACCGGCTGCTCCGAATCCAGGCTGACGTAAGTGTATTTACGCTCCCCTCGTTGGGGATAGGTGGGCTGAAAACCCAGCACCGTTTCCATGTCGCGGTAAACTTCAAATTCTGCCGGCAACCAGTCGATGGCCTCCACATAACCTCGCCGCTGCAGATAGTATAAAATATTAGTGGCTTCTATCCGCAAATCCAGATCAGCGTCCGGGTTCGGCTCCAACTTCCCCGCCACTAAAATATTGCCTTGGACCAGATACTGTTCCAACCGCTCCACCTGGCTGGTTCGGGCCCGGGTAAAAGCATCCACCGGCGGTAGCACCGAAACCACAGCAAATCCTGCCGCCAGCAAAGCGATGAGGCTGTTCTTTTCCACCGGCCGCAGCGATAGCACCACTCCAATAATAAGGGAAAAAAGCCCGAACAAAACCAGATAGTAACGCGATTCCGTAATCCCATAGGCTCTTACTCTAATGAACACCGATACCAGTTGCATCAGCACAATGGGAACCAATACTTTAGGAAACAAAAGCTGGTACAAAACCGCTAACCGATCTTGAAGTCCACTGGCCAGCACATAAAGGATGAGCCCGGCACTGGAATAAGCCAAAATCATCGGCCCCAACTGGCCCGAAGGCCAATTTCGGCTAAGGCCAATTTTAACGAAATAAGCCACAAGCACTAATGTATAGGCCGCCACCAGGGGGATTGCTATGTAAGAAATCAATGTCTCTAAAAACCGTGGATAGCCACTCGCTTGTTCGGTATAGGCCCGGTCCGCTTTTTGGCAGGAATTAAAGCGCGGCAGCAAGGACAAATAATAGCTGGGGGCAAACAAAATCCAAACTAAGGCCAGCATATAACCATAACAGTCACTGTGAACAGAAAACAGCAAAATATCCACCGCTCCAATAATAGAGGCCAAACCGGCCGTGAGCACCCCAGCGTATAAAATAGCCGTAAAGGCCGCTTTGAAATGAACCAAGGCCACCTGATTAAAATCAAACACCCCTTTGGCCGCGGGCAGCCAAATAAAAGCGCAGAACATGGAAAACACCGCCACCATGGTTCGAGCACCGACCCCATAATCTATCGCCGCCGCCGGGGCAATAATCAAATAGTAACCTCCGGTGAGCAGGATTGCCAGCCCATAGACTGTCCGGCGCCGCTGGTCCAGGCGCGGGAACCGCTCGGCGGCAAATTGAGCCGTCACGCCAATAAAAGCCCCCAGTAAAAACATAAACATCAGCTTTTCAATGATTAAATCTGCGCTGCCCTGCAACGAAATCAAGTAGCAGGCAATGCCGGTACTACAACCAAGACAAAATACTGTCCACGGGAACCGAACCACCGCCTGGGACAAATCCCGAACCAGCTTCAGCACCGCCGTCAACAATCGTTTCATTGTAGTTATGCTCCTTCGTGAATAAAATAGCAATCCAAGGACCGTCAAACCCACACCTGGGGGAGGGCCTCAGCGTCCCCGCCCGCGCCCCCTAAAACCTGTCATCCTGAGTAAGGCGAAGGATCCTGCCCGCTTGGGTGAATAAGATCCCTCGCTCTGCGTCCAGCCCCCTAAAACCCGTCATCCTGAGCCAGGCGAAGGATCCTGCCCGCTTGGATGACTAAGATCCCTCGCTACGCTTCGCTTCACTCGGGATGACAAGGGAAGAAGGCACTCGGGATGACAAAGGGAAGTGGAGCACTCGGACTGACAGGGGAAAAGAAGGCCCGGAATGACGAAAAGGAGGGCTCAGGCTAACGAGGGGAAAAGACGTTCAAAGTAGCAAAAGGTAATGGTAAACATTGGAATCACGGCCCAGCCCCCTAAAACCCGTCATCCTAAGCCAGGCGAAGGAACCTACCCGCTTGGATGACTAAGATCCCTCGCTACGCTCCGCTTCACTCGGGATGACAAGGGAAGAAGACACTCGGGATGACAAAGGGAGAGATGTCACTCGGGGTAACCAGGGAAAAAGGCACCCGGGATGACAAAGGGAAAGGAACACTGGGGCTGACAGGAGAAAAGAAGGCCCGGAATGACGAAAAAGAGGGCTCAGGCTAACGAGGGGAAAAGACGTTCAGAGTAGCAAAAAGTAATGGTAAACATTGGAATCGCAGCCCGCGCCCCCTAAAACCTGTCATCCTGAGCCAGGCGAAGGATCCTGCCCGCTTGGGTGAATAAGATCCCTCGCTACGCTCCGCTTCACTCGGGATGACAAGGGAAGAAGGCACTCGGGATGACAAAGGGAGAGGAACACTCGGGGTAACCAGGGAAAAAGGCACTCGGGATGACAAAGGGAAAGGAACACTGGGACTAACCAGGGTAAAAAAGCCCAGGGGGCGCTTTAGCCTAGCCCCCTGTACTTTCATCGCCGTCTGGCTGTATTCCAACCGGCTGCCATTAGCTATAGTTCGCAATCTTTCAGTTACTTTCAGCTACTAGGCCATAAACATCTCCAAATCAGCCTCCACAGTACCAATCGTGCCGATGCCGAACTTATCCACCAACACCTTGCCCACATTAGCTGATAAGAAAGCCGGCAAGGTGGGGCCGAGATGGATATTTTTTACACCCAGGTATAGCAAGGCCAACAAAACCGTCACCGCTTTTTGTTCATACCAAGCAATATTATAAACAATGGGCAAATCGTTGATATCATCCAAGCCAAAGGCCTGTTGCAGCTTTTGCGCGATCACCACTAGTGAATAGCAGTCGTTACACTGTCCAGCATCTAAAACCCGCGGAATGCCATCAATGGCGCCCAAATCCAGTTTATTATAGCGATATTTAGCACAGCCGGCGGTCAAAATGACCGTATCCTGGGGCAGCCTGCGGGCAAATTCAGTGTAGTATTCCCTCGATTTCATTCTGCCGTCGCAGCCAGCCATGACAACGAATTTCTTGATGGCACCGGATTTAACTGCTTCCACCACTTTATCAGCCAAGGCCAGCACTTGGTTATGGGCAAATCCACCCATAATAGTGCCCTGTTCGATTTCTTCCGGCGGGGCCAGCGTTTTCGCCAGCGCAATAATTTCGGAAAAATCTTTCTGCCCCTTTTCGTCGGCAACAATATGCTTACAGCCGGGGTAGCCGGTGGAACCGGTGGTGAATATCCTCTCCCTCACTTCTTCACTCCGGGGCGGCACAATACAGTTGGTGGTAAACAAGATCGGGCCGTGAAAGGCAGGGAATTCGGTCAACTGTTTCCACCAGGCGTTGCCATAGTTGCCCACAAAGTGGTCGTATTTCTTAAAGGCCGGATACGAATGAGCCGGCAGCATCTCGCCATGGGTATAGACATCGACCCCGGTACCTTCCGTCTGCTCTAACAACTGCTCCAAGTCGGTAAGATCGTGACCTGAAATTAAAATGGCTGGGTTTTTCCCCACCCCAATCTTAACCGCTGTCATCTCCGGATGGCCAAATCGGGTCGTATGGGCCTCATCCAACAGCGCCATCACCTTTACACTGTACTCCCCGGTCTTGAGCGTTAGCGCCACCAAATCATCCACCGACAGCGAATCGTCCAGCGTCGCCGCCAAGGCCTCATAGACAAAAGAATTAATGTCCAGGTCCTCATCCCCAATATTTTTGGCATGCTCAGCATAGGCCGCCATTCCCTTGAGGCCGTAAGTGATCATCTCCCTTAAAGAACGTACATCTTCATCCTTGGTCCGGAGCACACCGACAGTAGCAGCTTTGGTCAGCATCTCTTCCCGAGATCCCACTTCAAATAAAGCGGCGTCGTGGAGATTGTCCGCCGCCGCCGTTTTCCGCAGCTCATCCCTCAGCGCCAGCATCCTCTCAATCTGCCGGCAAATAGAATCGTCATCAAAGTTGGCATTGGTGATGGTCATAAATAAGCTGCTCAAGACCTGGTAATTTAGTTCGTCCAGTTGGCCAATATCCAGCTTACCCTCAACGACGATATTCGCAATCCCTTTCAGGGTATAAATCAGCAGATCCTGAAGTTTGGCCACTTCCTCCGATTTCCCACAGACACCACGGACATCGCAGCCAATCCCTTTAGCTGCTTCCTGGCACTGATAACAAAACATAGCCACAGTATCTACCCTCCTGTAGAAGTCCGCTTTAGCCTACCACCGGTTCAAAATTGTCCTTGTCCACACCACAAATGGGACAAACCCAATCAGCCGGCAAGTCCTCAAACGCAGTTCCAGCGGCAATGCCGCCCTCAGCATCGCCTTCAGCCGGATCATAAATGTAACCACAGGGGATACATCGGTATTTTTTCACGAAAATTCCTCCTTACCTTTAGGGCCCTTAGTTTTCAGGCGCCGGGGCCTTCACCACTATCAGCTCCAGCACCTCAGCATGCAAATTGTTCACATTCATCTTGGTGCCTTCAGGAATTTTTAGTAAAGTTCCGGCCTTATACTCATGAATGCTCTGATCGTTAAGGCCAATGGAGAGCGTCCCCCTCAGCACCGTCATATAGACGTTGGAGTTAGAGAAATGCTCAGGGAGTCCTTGGTCTTGATTAAACACCATGTGCAAATAATGAAGGTTTTCATCGAATACAACTTTTTCAATCGCCCGCTCGTCCCCACCTGACAACTGAAAAACCTGTTCTACTATTTTCATTCACCTCCTTCGATAATCTTAGCTCTTAATGATCTTCATTGATCTTCTAAACTTCATTCTTATTAATTCCTTATCTTCCACATAAAGCAACCCTTTTCCTGCCCTCCACCGGCTGACAAATCCTTTTAATTAGCCTGGATTTGTTATTTATTACTGTACCGCCCTCCCGCCCTGGTTTACCCTTTGCCCCGGCCGGCAATATAAGCCGCCGTTCTTTTCAGCAACAAGCCGGCATATTCACCGTTCACCGTCTTTCCAGGCCTGGCATTTTCCCGCCAATAGGCCGGGGAATCCATCAGCTTCTTCTTTACAAAAAGCTCTATTGCCCGTTCCAGTTTCGGATCGAGGGCCTTTAATAAGTCTTGTTTAAACTCCCACCAGCGGGCCCAGTTGTCAGCCCTCATGGTGGCGGGGCAAATTTTGCCGCTGGCATCATAGTGCCTCACCACCTGTTCCACTGCCAACCCATGTTTTTGCAACAACTGCCGGCTTAAATTTAGGGCATTGGCCACCGCTTTCTCATAATTTCCATCCGCATTGATGCATATTTCCACTCCGAGGGAATTTTGATTAGTAATTCCATATTTCCCTGCCCCATCGCCGCAGTGCCAAGAGGCCTTTTCATCCTCCACCAGCTGAATAATCCGGCTGTCATCAACAAAATAATGGGCTGAGGCCCCTCTGTCCCCGCCATTAAAATAATTGAAGTGGGCTTCGGCATCGGCCCCGGCCCGGGGATTGCCGGTGTCGTGAATAACAATATAACGTATTCCTTGCCCATTGCGGCTGGAAAAGTTGTAGCGGATCAGTTTTTTGTTAATCGGAATCATTCTGCTTCACTCCCAATCGCTATTTCATCGCACCGCTCGATTAAAGCTCCAGCGGCTGCCACCATCTATACTGATCGACCGCCCCCGATAAGTCCCTGTAAATCTTGACAGATATTCCCCCAAAACCTATAATTTGTATAGGTTATCAATAAGCCCCTGGAGTGTGGCCGGAGAAATCCAAGCCCCGGCGCAAGCCAGGGATACAATTTTCCATCTTCAGCCAGAGGCCGCGCCATGGCAAGGGAATTAATTATTGATCTGGAATATAATACACCCTTCCCTCCGGCAAGCCTTTCGCAAAAATACTGGTTCTTCCTTTCCTTTTGCAGAGATAATATATGATATGCTGGGACCGGAGATGCCCTACACTCCGGATTCAGGGACTGAAGGGGGGGACATAATGCGGCCAATTCATTATCTCTTTTACATCCTTTACCTGTTCTTAATTACCTTCCTAATCTTTTTCGATCAACGTAAACCGATGAAGCGATTCGGCTGGATCCTAACTCTCATCTTCCTACCTGGATTGGGCTTGCTGCTTTATTGGTTCGTGGGCAGCGATAGCCTCTGGGCCCACCAAAAAAGAAAAAAAATAAACCGGCACCAAGATATCTTTCATCAGATGGCCCAAATTATAGCCGCTACCGGCCGTAAATTTGATTTGCCGTCATCGAAAAACGTGCTCTTTCACCAACGTTATGGCGGCAGCATCCTCACCGCTGACAATGAAATCGAAGTTTATACCTCCGGTGCTGCCAAATTTAAGCACCTTTTTCATGATCTGGAACAGGCCCGCGACAGCATTCATATCGTCTACTTCACCATCCACAACGACCGTTTGGGCCAAAAGCTCATTGACACCCTGATAAAAAAAGTGCAGCAGGGCGTAGAAGTAAAACTGCTCTATGACGGCTTCGGCTGTCTAACCACTTCCATCCACGGCGCCGCCAAAAAACTGCGCCGGGCCGGAGGCGATACTCACTGTATCAGGCCCTACACCCGTACCATCAACTACCGTAACCACCGCAAATTAGTCATCATCGACGGTAAAATCGGTTACTTTGGCGGTATAAACATCGGTGACCATTACCAAGACGGTCTAAAAGGCAAACAGTGGCGTGATACCCATGTCCGCGTCAGCGGCAGCATGGTTCATGAACTACAACAGGTGTTCCTCTCCGACTGGATCTTTTCCCTTAGAGCTAGCGATATTGGTCTCCGCCAGCCCTTACAACACTACTTCCCCGCTCCCACCGCCAG
The DNA here is from genome assembly GCA_035271345.1 of bacterium. Classification (GTDB taxonomy): domain Bacteria; phylum Bacillota; class DTU030; order DUMP01; family DUMP01; genus DUNI01. The sequence goes on from DATERQ010000210.1 coordinate 8,484, forward strand.
CGGCAATCTCAAAGCCCAAGTGGTGGCCAGCGGCTTGTACAACAGCAACCACAATGAAATCATGAATTTAAGTTACTTTAATCTGATTTCCCAGGCCCAGAAAAGAGTCTGGATACAGACCCCCTACTTTCGCCCCTCCGATACTATAATCAATGCTTTAAAGCTTGTGGCTGCGTTAGGAGTTGACGTACGCCTGATGGTATCTCTGGCTTTCGCTTGGGGCAATGTGTTCAATCGCAGCCTTAACCGCTATTTTCTCCGCCAACTGGTTGGCAGTGAGGTAAAAGTATTTGGCTATACCGATATTTTACACAGCAAGACCATGATCATCGATGATCATGGTCTTGCTGTGGGTTCTGTCAACCTCAACACCCGCAGCCTTCAAATAGATGATGAAATCTACGGATACTTTGAATCTAAATCACTGGTGCAACAGCATGAGGAAATTTTCACCGCTGATTTAGCCCACTGCATTGAGGTGGATCGGTATAAATTTCAAGATCAAGACCTGCTATCGCGGGCCATTGAATCTGTGCTCAGTTTTTTGACACCCTTATCCTGAATAGTACTTGCCCCGGCCACAGCCTCATCGGCTCCCACCCCCGGCTGCTGGTTCTCATTGTTTTTATAGGGAAAGACATATTTATTCACCAACAGCGCAATTACAATTCCCACCGAAGTATCCACCATCCGGTCAAAAGCATATAGAAACGGGGACTTCTCCCTGGCACCGATGACAATGGCCACTACCACAATGCTCGATATGATAGAAGTCTCTTTCTTATCCACCAAATTGGACAAATATATTACCGTGAAAATACCCAGCCCCGCCAAGATGGCTTCCCCGTATAACAACGTCAATTTGGTTTTCAGCAGCAGAAATACCAAGCCCACTGCACCCCCGAGAAGGGTCCCAATAAGCCGGTCTGCTCCCTTGCGGTAAGAATAACGCACCGTCTCTTTCATGCAAATAATGGCGGCCGAGCAAGCAAACAATGGGTTGGGCCGGCCAATAAAATCAAATAGCAATACACATAGGAATACTGACAACGCCGTCTTAATGTTCCTCAGCCCCGGTTTGGGTAGCTTGCCTACATCAGTGGATGACATAAAACCCAATCACCACCCGTTCGAAATCGACATCGACACTAAAAAATATAGTATGCGGCCACACCCACCACGGCCGCCACAATGGTATTTATCACCGTGGACCAAAAAGCAGCATTCCGGTCCATGGCAATTAAGGGGAAGAGAGCATCGCCGTCTTGGGAAATAGCGTTGGCCAACAAAGCCGCAAAAGGAAACATTCCCTTCAGATACAACGATACGAACAGCACTTGGGGGCCACAGCCGGGAATAATTCCGATGGCCACGCCCAGCAAAACCGATCCCAACCCAGCCGATGTCATGGCCGCCATCACCACTTCCTCGCCGCCGGCTACATAAACCCCCAGCCCATAAATCAAATAGGCCGCAAATACCCAGGTGCCCACAAAGGCGGTTTCTTGGGCATTATGGGCTAAAGTTTCAGCCAGGGAGTGCAGCTTATGTTCCACATCCTCGTGGGTTTGAGCCTGAGCCAGCCGGCGCGAACAAATCATATATAATACTGCCACCAAGGTGCCAATAACCCCCATGATAGTGCCGGCATAAGGCAACCCCGGCAGGCCATTAATATCCACCTGCATTAAATCCAGAACACCCAAACCAAAGCCCAGCCCAATAGCAAGCCAAAATATAATGTAACAGCCATGGGTGATTTTATAGCTGATTGCACTGGGGTCCAGCGGCACATCATGGTGAAGCAGCAGATCGATTTCATCGCCTTCCTCGTGGCCGATATGCCTCAGATCACAGGAACGGCAGGCATCGGGATGCTGGTCATAAAGCTGGTCCAACACCGCTTCCGCTTGTCTATGCTTCCGGTCCAAGTTAGCAATCTTCTTCTTTTCCGATCTGGCCCGGACCCAGTCCCCAATCTTATAATAATCCACCGCATAACCGCTGGCAGTGCCAATAATAAGGCCGGCCCCGGTAATAAGGACAAAATCCCGCGGCGCCTGGGTTAAGGTGACAAAAGCCGAATCCCCGGCCGTGGCAATCAAAGTAGCCACCACCGTACCAAAAGTAACACTACCCTTAACATAAAGCGGCATCAGTAAAATAGAGCCGCCGCAGCCGGGAACAATGCCCAGCAGGCCCCCGATTAGGGGCTGATATTTCTTTGATCTTTCAATGGCCTCTATCAGGGCCCCTTGCTGCTTATAGTCAATATAGCCAAACAGCAACAGCACCGCTCCCACAAAAACCGTTACCTCAATAAAAGACCCTTG
>DATERQ010000211.1:0-2468 GCA_035271345.1 bacterium
GGGCTTTTTTGTTTTAATAGCTTGTGCTGTTCTTTATCACTTGGCCCGATTTTTGGCTGGCGGCTACTGGTTCTGGGTCATGAAGGCTATCCTTTGGGGGGAGAATTCGACCTGTTCTAAGCAGGTTTTAGATAAAAACATGACGAATTCTTAGAGGGGAAATGGCTGCAAAATACGTTATCGAAGCAGGTGGGTTAGTGGATAAGATCCAATTTATAATCAATCCGGTAGCGGGAGGCGGTAGAGCCAGCGATTTGGTTCCTAAAATAGAACAATTCATGCAAAACGTAGAGGCAGAGTCCAGCATTGCTATAACCGAAAAGCCCAAAGATGCTATCGGACTGACAAAGGACGCCTTGAAGGAGGGATATGAAAAAATAGTGGCTGTGGGCGGAGATGGGACGGTCAATGAGGTGGCTTTGGGTATAATCGAGGCCGGCCACGGTCGGTTGGGTATTGTCCCCAGTGGGACCGGCAATGACTTGGCTCGATCACTGGGGATACCTTTTAGCCTGGAACAGGCGTTGTCAATAGTGCTGGCCGGCAGGCAGAAAAAGATCGACATCGGGGCGGTAAACGGGAGGCTGTTTTTAAATATCGCCAGCATCGGGTTTGACGCAGCCGTAGTGAAAACTACTGAGAGGATAAAAAAATGGCTTAAATCGGGGCTGGCTTATTTTGTCGGTGTCCTTGTTACGTTAATCGGTTTTAAAGATATAAAGGTAAGGCTGCAAATTGACGGTAAAACCGTGGATAAAGACGTGCTATTGGTCGCAGTGGGTAACGGTAAGTATTATGGCGGTGGCCTAAAAGTATTGCCCATGGCCGAAGTCGAGGACGGCTATTTTCATGTCTGTGTTGTAAATAAGATGTCGAAATGCCAATTTCTGTTCTTCCTACCGACTATTGTCCAGGGCCGCCATGTGAATATTACTAAGCATGTCGAAGTGTATAAAACGAAGCAAGTACGGGTATCTCTTGCTGATAAGGCTTATGTGAACACCGACGGAGAAATTAGGGTGGCAGAAGAGGAGCAGCTATTCACAATTGAGAGCCAGATCCTACCCGTTTTTATCCCTGACCAGGCAGGGCTAAAACAAAAACTGAGCTGAGATTATTACCCGCCCGGTACCAGGAGTAACGCATTGCAGATTGACTAGATTGAGGAGTTTGGGCCGCAGAAATTATCCAAGGGCAATTACTTGTGGCGGGCACTGCTCGATTGCCGCTTTCACTTTTTTGGTTCCTTCTCGGTCTAGATCCTGTCGCAAAACCATTGCTTTTTTGTTTTCCAGCCTAAAATATGATGGTGCTATTTTAGCACAGAGGCCACAGCCGATACAGTAGTCGGAGTCAATGCGGATTTTTCCCAACCATTCCCGGTTGCTTTCAGCGGGAAGATCATCAATAGTCACAAACTTGGCAGTGATAAAGCCCATGATAAAAATGGAAATGGTGGTGAGTACCCAGCGGGCCAACATGAATTTTGGGCCCAGAAACTTGGCTTCATTTATGAGCATGGGGACTTTAACTACGGCCCACGTTCCAAGCAATATTACGATATTGGAGATACTGGCGCCTTTAGCAAGCAAGGTTTTGCTGACCGGAAAAGCTGCATATAAGGGGCCGGCAGAAAAGCTGCCGAACAAGAATGAAAAGATGGCTCCTTTAATACCGGAGTCCCGGCCTAAATTACGCTGAATTGCTTTTTGGGGTACCCAGGCATTGATCAGTGCTGTCAGCAGCAATATTACCGGCATAATAATTATCATTTCCCGTACATAATATAGACTATTTTGAAAGGCTTGCATTGCTTTCCCGGGCTTGAGGATAAACAATACTACGTAAACTACTATTACAAATACCAGCAGCATGTTTTTCCGTGCGGTTTGAAATATCTTATTCATAATAACACTCCCATAACCAAGGCGATAATAATCGCAAAGACAAAGCTAAGGGTATTTCTGATTAACGTAAATTTAAGGCCAAACTCTTTTCTCTCCAAGGGAAATGTAACTATCCCCACCATGGTGAGGGTGGTTAGAAAAGCTACCACTGGAACAATACTGGCTCCAGCGGTAATCAAAGAGCCGGCAAGGGGAAAGGCAACAAAAGCCGGAATGAGGGTAATGCAGCCAACCAAAGCGAAAATCACCGTTGTTAGGAGTGAATTTGCTTGTCCCGCATATTGTTGTATGGCTTTCGGGGGGACAAAGGTTAGGATTAAACCGATTAAAAACAAGATAGCAATAATTTGGCCGGCCATATGTTTCATCATGCCGCTGGACATTTTAATGGCTACCAAGGTTTTATTCTTATCTTTGATAACAGACCAAGTGAACCAAACCAGAGTGATACTCCAAAACACTATCGTGAATACGTCCATGGACACACCTCCATAAATTCATAGCAAGTTATAGCCGGATGACTTTCTTTTGCATCCCGGGTCCAGTATATCTTAATGGCTG
>DATERQ010000212.1:0-3336 GCA_035271345.1 bacterium
CCGGCTGGCCTTACCGCCGCTGCCGATTTGGCACGCCGGGGCCACGAGGTTACTATTTTAGAAGCATTGCATGCGCCGGGCGGTGTTCTTCTTTACGGCATTCCGGAGTTTCGCTTGCCCAAGGAAGTGGTCAGACAAGAAATAGATTACATCCGTCAACTGGGAGTGAATATCAAAACGGACTTTGTTGTAGGTGAAACTGCAACCATCGATGAAATTTTTGCCCGCGGTTACGATGCCATCTTCATCTCCAGCGGGGCCGGGCTGCCATACTTTATGGGGATACCGGGGGAGAATCTATTGAATATCTACTCAGCCAATGAGTTTTTAACCCGCATTAATTTGATGAAAGCCTATCTGTTTCCCAAATATGGAACCCCGATCAAGGTGGGGGATAAGGTGGCTGTAATTGGTGGCGGCAATGTAGCCATGGATTCGGCCCGAACGGCCTTACGCCTCGGTGCCGAAAAAGTTACAGTGGTTTACCGCCGTTCACACGAGGAGCTACCGGCACGGCGGGAAGAGGTTCTTCACGCCGAGGAAGAAGGGGTTGAGTTCCTGTTTTTAGCCAGTCCCATTGGCTACTCTGGAAATGACGACTACCAGGTAACAGCTATGACTTGTATTCGATATAAATTAGGGGAGCCGGATGGCAGCGGCCGCAGACGACCCCATGCCATTCCAGGCTCCGAGTTTCTGCTGCCGGTGGACACGGTGGTGGTGGCCATTGGCCAGGGCCCAAACCCTTTGATAACCAGAACTACTCCCGGTCTTGAGCTTACCAAAAAAGGTACCATCAAAGCCAATGAAGATACCGGCATCACTTCCCGACCCGGCATTTTTGCTGGCGGCGACATTGTCACCGGCGCTGCCACCGTAATTTTGGCCATGGGAGCCGGCAAAAAAGCGGCCCGGGCCATCGATGAATATTTAAAAACATTACCAAAAGGCACCGCCGGCGGGGAACATCCTTCGGATACAAATTGACCCCGGTATCTTTCTGTTCCCCTCCGCAGAAACCACAGAACAGGACGGGGTTAGCCGGTATCCGCAGGATGTTCCCTACTTGAAAACCAGGCTACTCCAAAGTATACTTTGGAGTAGCCTTAATTTTATTGTCGAAAGAAGGTATTCTATGGATCATGGCCAAACCGCTTACTACCTTACAGACAAAAAACAATTGGGTGCCGGCATTGTCCTGGCGCTTATTGCCAGCCTGGCCTACGGCAGCGAAGCCATAATTGCCAAATTATTATACGCTCAAGGATTAACACCTTTGACCATACTCTGTTGGCGCTTCATCCTAGCAACCTTAGTTTTTTTGGGTTGGGCCCGACCTTACTTTCAGCCCCACTACCTGCAACGAAACCAGCTTTATGTCCTTTTTCTACTGGGCTTGTCCCAGGGAATCACGGTGGTCTTTTTGTTTTATGCTTTTATGTACATACCAGTCGGCTTGGCTATTTTTTTATTCTATCTTTATCCAACCTTAGTAATAGTGCTGGAAGCCCTGCTGTTGAATATTAAACCCGATAAGAAACGGATCGGCGCTTTAATCCTTACCTTGCTGGGGCTCATCGTTATCGCCGGACGGACAGTGGCGGGTATTTCTTGGCCTGGCTTCTTCTGCGCAGTGGCGGCAGCTGTTGGCAATGCCATCTTTCTCATTTTAAGCAAGCAGTCATTAGATGGATTGCCTTTACCATTAGTCACCGCCGGGACCACAGTCTCTGCCACCGCATTTTTACTGCTAGTTGGTTCTTTTACCCGAACACCGCTATCTTTTCCCATTACCCCGCTTAATTTGGGATTGTTGCTCTTTCTGGTCCTGATACCTTCGGTATTGGCCTTGAGCTGCCTGTTTGCAGCCGTTGCCCGCCTTGGCCCCAGCCGAACCGCCATCGTCGGCACCACTGAACCGTTCATCACCAGCCTACTGGGGTTGTTCATTTTAACAGAGCAGCTATTGCTGCGCGAACTTATCGGTGGCATTTTAATTGTGCTGGCGGTGGTTTTGGAGAGTGTAAACGGCAGCTCATAACAGCACAACCTTAGTTCATCAATTCCAGCCACAATAACAATAATGATGCTGCCTCGGCCCTAGTAAGCGGGACTTCAGGGCGTAAGCTAACATCAGGATAACCGTGTATCACTCCGGCTGCCAGCATAATTTCAAACGGCACTGCTAACCCTGTCTTCAGCAAGCTTTCCTTATCGTTAAAACGGTCAAGAAGGATGGGCCATCCTGGGCTGGTTTCTGGTATAAAATCAAGCAGTTTACCCAGTTTCGTCAGCCCGCCAATAGCAGCACCCCGGGTTAAAATTGAGCGATATTTCCCCGGTTCCCAGCCGCTGAATGTATCTATTTCCCGACCAAATCCAGAATTTGTGGCCCAATCCGGCCCCATTTTAGGATATAGCGCCTGCCCCAGCCATAACTGCCATTCCAAGGGGCTAATCGGCTGATCAAGATCAACCCTAATATTTGTGTCAGGGCCCACCACACCCAAATCCTCTAAGACCCTGAGCGAAGGCAAAGCCCAGTGCGGCTCAGAAGCGGCAGCCGATCGAACCAAAGCAAATACCAGCGCCAAGGTCCAGCAAGCACTCACCAGCAACCACAGCCTTTTGTTTTGTCGATGCATTACAATATGTCGCCTCCCTAATTTATTCATAAAGGTTCGCAGGGAAAAAACGAAAACCCGCACCATAAACCCCAAGCCCCACCCGTAGGGAATGACCCCTGTGTCATTCCGCCTGCTGCCGGGGGCCGGAACAAGACAGGGCTTGTTCCCTACGGATTTGGGCCGGCTTCATCCAAGTCCGGGAACAAAAACAATAAACCATCGCCCGTAGGGAATGACCCCTGTGTCATTCCGCCTCCGGCTTGGAACCGGAACAAGACAGGGCTTGTTCCCTACGGATTTATGGTGACGTTGTGTGATTTCGAGGAATCGCCTAGCATAAGGGGTCCATCATTGTCATCCCGAGCGCAGCGAGGGATCTTTAATATCTTCCCTTATACACAGGTGCCATCATTGTGGGCCGGTGCAACACCGGAGTTGCCAACAACTGAATAATTTGCCTTCATCCAAAAATGTAACCTGCGCCGGTTCTTATGGCTACCTTTAACCATCACCCGTAGGGAATGACCCCTGTGTCATTCCGCCTCCGGCCGGGAACCAGAACAAGACGGGGCTTGTTCCCTACGGATTTATGGTTCCAATGTGTGATTTCGGGGGCCGGAACAAGACGGGGCTTGTTCCCTACGGATGTATGGTGACTTTGTGTGATTCCGAGGAACCGGAACAAGACGGGGCTTGTTCCCTACGGATT
>DATERQ010000213.1:0-3273 GCA_035271345.1 bacterium
GGTTCCACTTGAGCCAACAGCTTGTCTTTCTCTTCTTTGGCCTCGGACAAAACCGTTTGGGCTTTTGTGATCAGTTCTTCGGCTTCTTTGTGGCCGGCTTCAAAGCCACGCTGGTAACCCTCTTTATACCCCTTGCTTTTAGCTTCTTCATGAAGCTGTTTGGCTTCCTCTAGAGCCATATTTATAATCTTTTCGGCTTGTTTCTGACTTTCACATTCCAGCATCGCTATCTTTTGTTTTGTCGTTGCTAGCAAATTGGACCTCATCACTTGAATTATTTGAGCCCGATGCTGTTCGGAATTCCCGACTTTCTTCTTGATAGCAGCCCCTTCAATACTTGAACAGGCTTTACTATCGGTGGCTGCTGTTACCACATGTGCACTGGGGCTAATGAAGGGTTGTTTTAGTATTCTAGACAATGACCTCATCCTCCCCGCCCCGGGCAACTATAATCTCGCCACTCTCTTCTAACCGCCTGATAATATTGACAATCTTTTGTTGTGCTTCTTCTACATCCCGGAGTCGTACTGGACCAAGATATTCTATTTCCTCCGTTAAGGTATCCACTGCCCGCTTAGACATGTTTTTATGGATCTTGCGCTTCACATCTTCGCTGGCCACCTTAAGCGACAACGGCAAATCCCGAGTCAAATCCACTTCACGCAGTACCCGCATCACGGCGCGGTCATCCAACATAACAATATCTTCAAAGGTGAAGAGACGGCGTTTTATTTCTTCCGCCAGCTCAGGTTCTTCTTCTGACAACGCTTCCAGGATTGTTTTTTCCGTCCCCCGATCCACAGCATTGAGCATATTCACAATGGAATCAATGCCACCGGCTTGGGCATATTCCTGGCTACTGGTGGCAGCCAGTTTTTGCTCCAATACGTTTTCCACTTGCTGAATCATATCGGGAGAGGCACTGTCCATAAGAGCCACTCGCTTGGCCACTTCAATCTGCTTTTTCGGTTCCAGGGAGGAAAGAATCTGGGCTGCTTGGTCTGGATCTAAATAGGCTGATACCAAAGCAATGGTCTGCGAATGTTCATTTTGGATGAAGTTCAGCAATTGGGCGGCATCTGTTTTGCGAGCAAAATCAAAGGGCCGCACTTGCAAGGAGGCGGTCAAGCGATTAATTATGTTTAAAGCCCGCTGGGTACCCAACGCCCGCTCCAGCATATCGCGTGCGTATTCTATGCCCCCTTGGGCAATATATTCTTTTGCCAAACACAACTCATGGAACTCTAGCAACACCCCATCGGCAATCTCGGGTTCCACTCTGCGCATGGTGGCAATCTCTAGCGTCAGTTCTTCTATTTGATCTTCTCGCAGGTATTTTAGCACATGCCCGGATAGATCGGGCCCAAGGGAAATAAGAAGGATTGCTGCCTTTTGTTTGCCAGTAAGGCCCAGACGCACCTTCATCACCGCTTTCTTATTCACCGAGCCAAGACGTCAGTAGCTGGGCCATTTCGTCAGGCTGCTGGCGAGCCAACCGTTCAATTTCGTTCCGGATCCGTTGGCGTTCTATTATTTCCGGATCTTCTTCCGCTACCGCCGCTTCCCGAACCGCAATTTCAGCAGCAGTGAGCTCGTCTATTATTGTCCGGCGCCGACGACGGCGCAAAGCAAAGAGCATCAGGGCCACGGCTACTAAAACTACGAGGGCATAATAGATGATACGCCTGTCAAACAGCGATTTTCCCTCTTCCCGCTTGGGTAGAGCAAACGGTAATTGCTCCACGCTTATTTGATCGGCCCGATCTTCCACCCGCAGTCCGACGGCGTGGGCTACTGCCGATTCGATGGCACTTAGTTCAGCCGGCGAAAAATCTTGGTCTCTATCGGAATTCACCAGCACTGACACCGATAAGTGCCGTACGCTGCCAGGTGCAACCACCAAATGCTCCCGGATTTGGCTAATTTCATAGTTTTTGGTTACCTCCGTCTCCTCGTATTGGCCTTCACCGCCAGCGCTACCAGGATAAATCGGCGGAATATTGCTAGCGGTCCCGGCTGCTTCTTGGGTTGCTGCTTGTCCTTCGAAGGTCCTTTGTAGCTCTTGCATACTACGTAGAATACCTTCTTCATCTACCACTGGCTCAAAAAACTCGCTACTTACTTCTCTCTGATCAAAATTTAAATCCGCCTTAACTCTGGTTACCACCATCCCCGGACCCAGCACTTGTTCTAACATGGTCTGAACGTTGCGTTCAATCTCCTTTTCAACAGAACGTTGCAATTGAAGCTGGGATGAGGATAAACCGGCCGGAGATACTTGGGGATCGATTAAATCGGACAAAACATGGCCGCTAGTATCTATAACGGTAATGTTCTCGGGCGCTAACCCTTCCACACTATGGGATACCAAGTGCACAATAGCCCTTACTTGACTTGCATCTAACTGCCCAATAGTATCTAAAACCACGGATGCCGTCGGGGGGGTTGCTTCCCGAGCGAACAAGCGTTCTTCTGGCAATGCTACTTCTACGACGGCGGACTGAACACCCTCCATCTGGCTTATGGTGCGTGAAAGCTCCCCACGCAAAGCTCGTATGTATTGCATTCGGCGCTCAAAGTCTGTTACACCAAGCTTAGACTGATCGAAAATCTCGTAACCAACAGTACCGCCTCTGGGCAATCCTTCCATGGCCAATTGGTTGCGCAGTTCATATACTTGAGCCTGAGGCACTAAAACCCGGCGCCCGTTATCTTGGAGGCGATAGCCGATATTCATTTCTTGTAATCGTTGTGTTATTTGCCCCGCGTCCGCAGGCGTAAGGTCGGCAAAAAGGGTTTCGTAACTGGGTCGTGTAAATAAGATTGTTGCGGTTACCAAAGAAATGCCCAGCAGCACCCCAACCCCGATGCGTATTTTTAGTCCCCGATCTGCGCCCTGCCATAAGCCTTTGACTGTAGTAGTTAACCCGCGAATCCGCGACAACATGCCTGCCACCTCACTACCTTATACCTGCATCCGCATAATTTCCTGATAGGCTTCGACTGCCTTGTTGCGTATGGTTTGGGTTAATTCCAAGGCTAATTCAGCCTTTTGTGCAGCCAACATCACCTGATGCAGTTCTATTTGTTCGCCGGTCAGGAGCAGTCGCGTTTTTTGTTCAGCATCCTGTTGGAGCCTGTTTACTTCAGTTAATGCCTGTGACAACAGCTGACGAAATCCGTTCTTTCTGCCAGGGCTTGTTTTACTGTATTCTAAATCTAAAACCCGGGGTTGGCGGGCTAATACTTCAACCTGTTCCATTGATTTTTGCT
>DATERQ010000214.1:0-3132 GCA_035271345.1 bacterium
AGGGATAACCCTACAGAAAATTACTGTAGGGTTACCCTACTCGATTTCCCAATGCGCTTTTCCGATTATATACTGGCAGGCGAGATCTTAAGCCTTCGTCTACGATGCCGGAAAGATCCTTCGGCCTCAGGCCTCAGGATGACAATAAAGGGGACCTCCTTCTCCAACCAACTGCCAACCCAGTCGCCTCAGGCCCCCTGTCCTTCCCTAGCCAACTGCTAATCCAGCCGCCCCAAGCTCCCTGTCCTCCCCCAGCCAACTGCCAAGCGCCAATAGCCCACCGCTAACCATGTCATCCCGAGCAAAGCGAGGGATCTTTGTTCTTACCCTGCCTTAGCAATAAAATGGCAATATTATGTCGTTCGGTCATTATTTTTATTGTATACTTATAACTGGGGGCTGGAGCAAAGGCCCGACTGTAATCGTATCTATGTCTATGGTAAACCCGAGTTGCTGGCAATAGACTGATAAAGATGGGATAGATCAGGGCATCTTCTATACATAGGGGGCAGAGGGAAAATGACGGCTTGGGTACTGGTCGGGGTAGGAATGATAGGCGTTTTGTCCTTGTTGCTAGTGGATCGAAACCGGAAGACAAAATCTCTAGCCCGGGCAAACGAAGAATTAGAGGCCGCGAATAGATTAAGGCAAACTTTCGCTGATGCTGATACCAGCTTTGTTTATCTCAAGGACGAAGATTTAAAATATGTATTTACTAACAAAGCCTTTCGGGATTTCCTTGATCTTTCCGAGGATGAAATCAGCGGTCGTGAAATGGCTGAACTGATAGATGCAAGATCGGCTGCGGTGAGCACTAAAACTGATTTGGATGTTTTGAAGCAGGGGGAACTGATTGTGACTACTGTCCCCTTGGAGGGGAAACTTTATCAATCCACAAAGTTCCCGGTCCAGATGCCCACTGGTGGCTTTGGTGTGGGGGCTTACATCAGGGATGTGACTGGGGAGCATGAGCAGCAACGAGCACAAGAGCGAAGGCACAAGCGTAGCCAGCTATTGGTAGAGGTGCTTAGTCATACATTTGCCAGCACCCAAGAACAGTTGGATTACGCGCTCCATGAGCTACTTGAGGTGACTGGGAGCCAGTATGGCTACATCTATTTTTATAATGAAGAAACAGAGAAATTTGTTCTCAATTCCTGGACGCGCGGGGTGATGAAAGAGTGCACGGTTGAAGGTGAGCCCAAGGTATACCAGCTGGCCAACACCGGAATTTGGGGTGAGGTGGTCAGGCAGCGCAAGCCAATTATTGTGAATGATTTCCAGAAGGCCCACCCGCTGAAGAAGGGCTATCCCAAGGGCCATGTGGAACTAGAAAAGTTTATGTCGGTACCGGTGATCATTGACGATGAAATAGTGGCGGTGGTGGGGCTGGCTAACAAAAAAGAAGATTATAACGAGACCGATGTCCATGAAATGACAGTGCTTATGGGCGGAGTTTGGAATGCGGTGCAGCGCCGGGAATCGACGGAAATGCTGGCCTACGAGCGGAACAAATATTATCAGACTTTACTTTCTATTGGCGATGGCGTCATCGTAGTGGATCGCAACCGCAAGATCGAATTTATCAATTCCATGGCCTGCCAGCTCATGGGCTGGTCATTAGAAGAAGCCCAGGGCAGAAACTACAAAGAGATAGTCCTTTTGGAACCGGTTTCGGAAGGGGCAGCGGTGGAGGACCCTATTGAACAAGTGTTTTTAACCGGGGAAGCACAAGAGTTAAGAGACGAAGCTATTTTAGTATCTAAGGAAGGGCTTCATTATCGGCTGGAGCACAGTGCCACCCCTATCAGCGCTGGTGACGGTGCTTTTGCCGGGGTGGTGTTTGTATTTCGAGATGTGACCGAGAAAAAAGCGCAGTTGGAGAAAATTGAGTACATGAGTTTCCGCGATCCCCTGACCGGCCTTTATAACCGCCGCTTTTTTGAAGATGAGTTGTACCGGCTGGATACTGAACAAAATTTACCCATTTCTATCCTCATGGGCGATGTCAACAGCTTAAAATTAACTAATGATGTTTTTGGTCATCATTGCGGTGACTTGCTGCTCCAAAAGGTGGCTGGAATAATGCAAGATGTCTGCCGGAGCGATGACATTATTGCCCGCTGGGGTGGAGATGAATTTGTACTCTTGCTTCCTAACACTGATTTCAAGGCCGCAGAAAGAGTGGCTGCCAGGATAATGGAGGAAACATCCCGACACCAGGTGCGGGCTATTGAATGCAGTATTTCCATCGGTTTTGACACTAAAGAGGATCTGGCAGAAAATATTAGCCGGACCCTCGATAGTGCAGAAGCAAAGATGTATTCGGCCAAGATTCTCGAGCGAGAACACATTCAAACCAGAAAACTAGATGCGATTATGGCTATGCTGGACTCCAGCAGTGAGCGCGAGCGGCGGCACGCTATCTTTGTCAGCAAAATGGCCCGGAGACTGGGTCTTGCCCTGGGCCTGCCAGAATCTGACCTGGAAAGACTGGCCAAAGCCGGCCGCTTGCATGATATCGGTAAAGTGGTAATGGAAACAGGCCTTCTAAAAAGAGGCTTTCCCTTGAATCTAGCAGAGCGCGAACAACTGGAACAGCACCCGGTGGTGAGTTATCGAATCTTGAACCACTTTGATGAAACTATGGAGCTGGCGGAAGTGGTTTTAGCCCATCATGAGCGTTGGGATGGCTCCGGTTATCCGAAGGGCTTACGTGGGGAGCAGATCCCCCTGTTGGCTCGTATTATTGCTCTCGTCGATGCTTACGATCGGGCTCTAACTGGAATTGGTAGGGGCCGGGGCCAAAGCGAACAAGATGCTGTGGAGTTAATAAAGCGTGGAGCCGGGACGAAATTCGATCCCAAAATAGTAGATGCTTTTGTCCGGATCTTATAGCAAAAAGAAAAAGTGCTATTAAAGCAGGGCCGCGGCCCTGCTCTTTGTTCGCCCGGCATGTTTGCTACGCCAGTGGGTTGAGAGAAACCCTGCCACCTAATCAGCGGGAAGACAACCCGTAAGCAAGGGCGTCACTGGTAACGGTGGGGTCCGAAGGAAGCCTAAGGGGGAATTTGGAACATAGCGAAAGCGAACCGGGGTTGGCTGACCAAGTGGGTAACCTTGCGAAAAGTG
>DATERQ010000215.1:0-6136 GCA_035271345.1 bacterium
CTTGCCGACCGAGGAGCAGAAATAATTTCCGCAGATGAACTGGCGCGGGAAGTTATGAGTCCGGGTACACCTGTTTGGAAAAAAGTTATTCAAGCTTTTGGGCCATCCGTACAGACCTCCACCGGAGCACTCCGGCGGAAACACCTAGCAGCATTGATATTTGCTAATTATAAAGCACGTCGCACCTTGGAAGGAATCACCCACCCCGCCATCTGGAAATTACTACGACAAAAGCTAAGAGTTGCTAAAAGAATTGCACCACTGGTGGCAATAGAAATTCCACTTTATTTTGAAGGTGGCCATCGTCTTGCCGGGGCAATGGAAATTTGGGTGGTGTATGTAGACAAAAATACCCAGCTTAAGCGTCTTATGAAGCGAGACGGTTTGACCAAAGAAGAGGCCGAGATCCGCCTTAAAACCCAACTGCCCCTTTCTTGCAAATGCGATTGGGCTGACCGAGTAATCGACAATACGGGCCCTAAAAAAGACACTTTTCTTCAAGTTCAGGCAGCACTAACTGCCTTAATGACTGCTAGCAAAACAGAAAGGTTTTGCCATGAGAGCTAAATCGAAGTCATTGAGACTATTACTGCGAATACTAGTTGGGACAATAATTATGTTGGGTGGAGTAATGGGGGCCTTAAGGCTATTATTCCCGCTCCATTATTGGTCGCTGCTCGAGGAAAACGGCAATAGGTACCAAATAGATCCGCTGCTATTGGCAGCCGTCATTAGAGCAGAAAGCAAGTTTTTTCCCCAAGCTAAATCGGAAAAAGGGGCGCTGGGATTGATGCAGATCATTCCCGATACCGGGGCTTGGGCAGCGAGCAAAATTGGATTAATTGATTTTGAAATAGACAAGCTCTATGATCCAGCGGTTAATATCCAAATAGGGAGCTGGTATTTATGCCAATTATTGCATGAGTTTGATGGGCAGACTGTGGTTGCACTTGCAGCTTATAATAGCGGCCGCGGTCATATCCGCCGCTGGCTTGAAAGCAAACAATTGAAACCAGTGGGTATTGGGTTTCGGGATCTACCTTATTTAGAAACGAGATCATATGTACAAAAAGTGCTACGGAATTATTATTGCTATCAACAGATTTATCGTTCTAAAGAAAAGGTTATTGGCGATGAAAGTCGAAATAGAAATTAGAGTAGGCAATGAACCAGGCCTGAGGGAGTGAAAGATCAGATGACAGTTCGGGAAATAACCAATTTAGAACGTGTACGTAATCTAAAGCCAGAACCAGATCGGTTATTCCATTCAGCCACCCACGAAGAAATTCTGGCGGGGGCTACAACTGATATTTATTTTGTGCGCAGCTATGAATTGCTCCGTCATATGGGGCTCGGTAGGACACCGGTGGTGGCAGAGATTTTTGCTCGGCGTAGCGGTGTCTTTGTCGGAATTGAGGACGTAAAACAGCTACTTAATAATAAAAAAGTCAGGCTGTACTCCCTCGACGAAGGAGAAGAATTTGAGCGCCGTGAAGTCATTATGCGGATCGAAGGTCCTTATGATGAATTTGGATTATTTGAAACCGTGATTTTAGGTTGCATGGCCAGCCCCAGCGGTTGGGCTACAGCAGCTCGTCAATGCAAACAGGCCGCTGCAGACTCCCCCGTGTTTTGTTTCGGGGCTCGCCATTTGCATCCTGCGGTAGCCCCAGTAATGGAGAGAGCAGCTATCATTGGCGGCTTCGATGGAGCGAGCTGCATACTGGCGGCTAAATTAGCTGGGCTGGAACCAGTGGGAACGGTTCCTCATGCGGTAATACTTATTATGGGTGATACAGTTCAGGTTGCTAAACTTTATGATAAAGTTATGCCCCCTGATGCGCCCCGGATAGTATTAGTGGACACGTTTTTGGACGAGGCGCAAGAAACCATGAGAGTGGCAGAAGCACTCGGGGACCGTTTGGCTGGAGTACGTTTAGATACGCCTGGAGAGCGCGGCGGTGTTACTGTTGGTTTGGTTGATGAAGTACGACAGCGGTTGGATCAAAAAGGCTTTGAACAAGTAGACATCTTGGTGTCCGGTGGTTTAACCCCTAACCGTATTACCGAGCTAAAAGCAGCCGGGGCCGCAGCCTTTGGCGTAGGTAGTTATGTTACAGCAGCGCCACCTATTGACATGACTATGGATCTTAAAGTGGTAGGTGGAGTACCGATAGCCAAAAGAGGTCGCATACCAGGGATAACCGACAACCCAAAGTTAAAGCGACTGCTATAACCTTACCGCTTAGGCTAAAATTTTGGTAGGCGCGGTGTTGCGGTGTATTGACAATAGAGTTCCTTATGATATAATTTAAATGTAATCGGCGGAGAAGCTATCCCATGAGCCGAAGTGGTGGAATCGGTAGACACGTGGTGTTCAGGGCGCCATGGGCTGCGCGCTCGTGAGGGTTCGACTCCCTCCTTCGGCACCAATGTAAGGGTCGGAGTGGCGGAACCGGCAGACGCGTACGTTTGAGGGGCGTATGGGCAACCGTGGGGGTTCAAGTCCCCCCTCCGACACCAACAACAAGGGCGAATAGCTCAGACGGGAGAGTGCCTGGATCACACCCAGGAGGCCACAGGTTCGAGCCCTGTTTCGCCCACCAAAAATAATGCGGAGGCGTAGTGTAGCGGTTAACATGCCTGCCTGTCACGCAGGAGATCGTGGGTTCGAATCCCATCGCTTCCGCCAACTTCTAATCTTTTAATTCAATAAAATGTGCCGCGGTAGCTCAGTAGGTAGAGCAGAGGACTGAAAATCCTCGTGTCGGCAGTTCGATTCTGCCCTGCGGCACCATTTCAGCGGAAGTAGCTCAGTGGTAGAGCATCGCCTTGCCAAGGCGAGGGTCGAGGGTTCGAATCCCTTCTTCCGCTCCATTTTTTTGCCAACTTCTGAGTGTTTCGGCCCCACCTTTTACACTAACTTTTTATATAATAGAGGAAAATATAGTATCCTGCTGGTTCCTGAAAACAAGGAGCTGATAAACATGGGCGCTGACAGAGAAGGGACATACTATTTAGTGCGGGAGGAAGCCTTGCCTGATGTTTTGCGAAAAACTATTCGCGCTAAAGAACTCTTAAAACGGGGCATGTGTACCAAAGTCAACGAAGCTGTAGATCAGGTTGGTTTAAGCAGAGCAGCTTACTATAAATACCGTAGCTATATTTTCCCGTTTAATGAACTTAGCCAAGGGAAAATAGTAACTTTGCATTTTGTACTAGAACACAAGCCGGGTGTGCTTTCTCAGGTGCTATCTCGGGTAGCAGAAACCAAAGGAAATATACTAACTATAAACCAGGGAATACCGCTTCAGGGTTTAGCCGATGTCTCTATCTCCATTGAAACGCATAGAATGCTGGAGGATATGGAAGAACTCTTGCAATCGCTGGCCGATCTTAAAGGCGTTCGTAAGACAAAAATAATTGGCCAAGAATAAACTCTTGATTTTTTGATGAAGAAAGGATACAATAAAAATTGGTGGCGGGGTATAGCTCAGTTTGGCAGAGCGCTTGCTTGGGGTGCAAGAGGCCAGCGGTTCAAATCCGCTTACTCCGACCATTTTTATACCAATTTTATACCAAAACAAAATTGCAGCCTGCCGGCTGCTTTTTTCTTTAGTATAAGTATAAGACAGTAGGTCAAATCTATATCTAGAATAGCTTTAGCATGCGAGGTCTGTTGATCATGATTAAATCCGTGGCTACCACCATTAGTTTTCGTCTATGTTCGCTGCTGGTAATCATGCTGTTTACGTGCCCCTCCAATGCTTATGCACTGCCGAGATTGAACACCGCCTCGTTAATTTTACTGCTGGTCGATAATTTAACTTTAACTGATATTACCGGTGGACTACTCCCTCATATCAAGACGTTTTTTGACGGCGGAGCCTGCGCTCTTGTAAATAACAATGTTGCCACAGGGTCTAATTTGGCTAGTTCATATCTTACTTTGGGCACAGGAACAAGGTCAAGGGCCACGGAGGGGCAGCCAGGATATATGCCTTGGGGTGTCTTCTCCGATGAGGATAGCTTGGCATTGGAAGTTTTGCAACGACGTGTTAACACAACTACTCAGGGAGAGGTATTGCAGCCCGAAATTATCTCTATGGTGGGAGCAAACCAGAACTTAGGCTATTTGGTTGACGTTGGCGCATTGGGTGCTACGCTTCAAAATGCCGGCTACAACACCGCAGTAATAGGTTGTGCAGATACAAATACTAAAGAAAGACCATTGGTAAATATGTTTATGAATAGGGAAGGCTCTGTGCCCTACGGAAATCTGGGACCGGGATTATTGGTTCGGGAACCCAGTGGTCCTTTCGGTTATTGGACTTCAAGCCACGCTGTACTAGCTGCCGCACGGCACTATAAACAAAAAGCTCATGTCATAGCGATAGAATGGTCAGATTTGTACCGAGTGGACAAATATACACATTATTGCCAACCTAGCATAGCAGTTAAGATGCGAGAGCAAGCGCTCAGGCAGCTAGATGAGTTCGCTGCTTTGTTACTGGCCGAATTTCCTTCGGGGGAAAATGGAACTTCTATCGCCATTATATCACCTAGTGCAAGATTGCATGGTATAGATAGTGGACAAAGACTCACTCCCATAGCAGTTTGTGGTTTTAACATCGATGGAGGACATCTAATTTCCAACACCACTCGCCGTTCGGGCCTGGTGGCAAATATCGATTTGCCAGCTAGCATATTAGTATATTTTAATTTATCGATACCGGATACAATGGTCGGACACCCAATATCGATAGTCCCAACTAAAAATGCTGTGGAATCCTTAGTAGAATTGGCAGAACAGACCCACTGTAACTATTATCAACGTCCGTTCGTAATTCGTCTTTTCATTGGTTATTTAATCGTTACCTTAGGCCTCGCGATTATAGCCACCTTGTCGCGACAAGTACGTTTGAAAAGTTTGGTTCAATACTCTTTATTGGGTGGTGTCATGGTTCCATTAGCGCTTCTGCTACTACCGCTACTACCTCCGACATCAATTCTAGTAACAGTATTAATTGTGGTTGCCGCGTCGTTGTTGCCACCAATAACCGCCTATCTCCTTGATGACAAGCGTAAAGTATTCTGGGCCTTGGCTGCTACCACAGTTTTTGTCTTAGCCCTGGATGTGGCTAGGGGACAGTATTTGGTGGGTTCTTCCATCCTGGGCTATTGTTATATAACTGGAGCGCGTTATTATGGGCTAGGGAACGAGTATATGGGTATTTTTATCGGTGCATCTCTGACACTATTGGGCTTAAGCCTAGAGTTCCTCCGCCTGGACTCTCGCTGTAGCCGTTTAATCATAGGGATTACGGCAATCTTAGGTTCCTATTTTATCGGTGCCAGCCAGCTGGGCGCCAATGCTGGTGGGACCCTCGCTTTTGCTCTGGGAAGCTGGGTGACCTTTCTCGGTTTTAAAAAAAACAGGCTAAGTTGGTGCGAAGTAAGGGGTGCCTTTTTGATTACTGTTATTATAGTAGCTCTGCTGCCATTATCAGAGCTTTATTTTGCAAAAACCAATTCTCATATCGGACATGCATTCTGGCTTCTGCGCCAACAAAGACTACCTGCATTAATGGGCATTGTACAAAGAAAGGTGGGCATGAATTTAAAATTACTTCGCTATTCGTTGTGGAGTCGAGTATTAATGATGCTGTTTTTGACACTGGGTACGGTTTTCCTAGGGCCATATCAGCATAAGTTCCAATGGCAACGTAGCCAACCGGCTTTGACTGCTAGTATAAAAGGTTCTATTGTGGCCGCAGTGGCGGCATTAATAGCTAACGATTCCGGGGTTGTGGCAGGCGCGACAACCCTGCTGTTTCCTGTCGCTTTATTGCTGATAAATTTTTTATCTACTAAAGACCAATCCGAAGTTAGATTAAGTAACTGCTAGATACACGATGTAATTGACTGCAAACAGCCTTTGAATGACTTTAATCGCTCCTGTTTTTCTTGACATAACATAATACTCTGTTACAATCGTATGTAATAATCCAGTACACGAGGGAGGGCGAGAGATGAAAGCACTAGGGCGTCATATTCTAGCGGAATTTTTTGGGTGTGATAGCGAGGTTTTAAATAATCTAGCAATGGTAGAACATATTATGGTTGAGGCAGCATT
>DATERQ010000216.1:0-2982 GCA_035271345.1 bacterium
GGTAACGGCTGATGGAATACTTAGAGTTTATCACCAAGGCGATATTGCCGCCGAAGTGCCGGCCTCATACCTTACTGATGAAGTGCCCTTATATGTTCAATCGGGGGTAAAGCCTGGTTATTTGAAAGAAGTCCAGTCATTTGATTGGAGGGGTTTACAAGAGCCGGATGATTATAATGCCGTCGTACTTAAGCTACTCGGGTCAGCAAATATAGGCAGCCGGGCTTGGATCTGGGAACAGTTTGATTCCGAAGCTTACAGCAATATAGTGCTGGGGCCAGGTGCCGATGCAGCGGTGATAGGTGTAACGGGAACTAACAAGGGGTTGGCCCTTACTGTGGATGGCAACGGGCGTTATGCCTACTTAGACCCGTATGTGGGCGGAATGATAGCCGTTGCCGAGGCGGCCCGGAATTTGGCTGTTGTAGGTGCTGAGCCGTTGGGTATGACTGATGGCCTTAATCTGGGTAATCCTGAACGACCCGAGGGCTATTGGCAGTTAGAACAGGTTATTGAAGGCATGGCTGCCGCTTGTAGAGCGCTGGAGATTCCAGTGGTGGGTGGTAATGTAAGCCTTTATAATGAAATCGATGGCCATGCTATTTTCCCAACGCCTATCGTGGGTATGGTGGGGTTGCTGCCAGATAAACTACAACATTGTAAGCCGGGCTTTAACAGTGAAGGAGATTTGGTTGTATTGCTGGGTAGCAATGGAAACGGGCTTGGCGGCAGTGAGTATCTGTATATTATTCATAAGCTGGAAACGGGGCGACCACCGCATTTGGACTTGGACCGAGAACTTAGGCTTCACAAATTGTGCCGCCAGGCTATAGCCCAAGGGGTGCTGACCTCGGCCCACGATGTCTCTGATGGTGGGCTGGTGGTGGCCGTGGCTGAAAGTTGCCTTTTGGGTGTAAACAGATCCATCGGGGCTAAAATCAGGCTTGATCTAAATGGTTGCCGCCCTGATAGCGTTTATTTTGGAGAAGCGCAATCACGGGTTATAGTGTCGGTCGCCCCGGATAAACTGGAAGAGTTGGGTCAATTGGCCTTGAAATGTGGAGTACCTTATGCTGTTTTAGGCCAAGTCGGGGGAGGGCTGCTAGAAGTGGACGATGCTATCTCAGTTCCAGTGGCGGACCTGAAACGAGCATTTGAGGAGGCACTTTCATGGCTGTAGAAGGAACCGGCTGGAAAGAAGGCTGCGGTGTGTTTGGCCTTTATGCCCCTGGGGCCGATGTGGGCCGACTCACCTACATGGGATTGTTTGCTTTACAGCATCGTGGACAAGAGAGCGCGGGTATTGCTGTTACTGATGGGCAGACCATTGTGTTGGAAAAGGATTGGGGTTTGGTAGCAGAAGTTTTTACCCGGGAGCGGCTAGAGCGGCTCCATGGCAATTTGGCTATCGGTCACGTGCTTTATGGTAAAACAGATATTAGGCAAACACTAGAAGGAACACAACCGATAGCAGTTACCTCACGGCGGGGATCCATCGCTTTGGCCTATAATGGCCAAATCACAAATGCATCGGCTTTGCGGGATGAACTTAGTCGCCAGGGCTATTTGTTCCGTACCGACTGCGACATTGAGATCATCGCCAGCCTTATTGCCCAAGTGGAGGCGCCCAATTTGATTTCGGCCTTAAGGCAGACCTTGGCTAAAATAAAAGGGGCTTATGCCCTAGTAGTGTTAACGCCGGATTGCATCATTGGCATTCGGGATCCCCATGGTATTCGCCCGTTATCTTTGGGCAGACTCGATGCTGGTTATGTGCTGGCTTCGGAAAGTTGTGCTTTTGACACAATTGGGGCCAAATATATCCGGCCGGTGTCACCAGGTGAGCTGGTGAGCGTTGGCCCCCAAGGGGTACAGTCATGTCGTTTTGCCCCGGGGGCGAAAAAAGTATGCGCATTTGAATACATTTACTTTGCCCGTCCCGACAGCTTCATTGAAGGAGTGGGGGTGCATGGGGCCCGGCGCCGGGCCGGACACATTTTGGCAACTGAGCAGCCAGTGGCGGCGGACATGGTGATTGCGGTGCCTGATTCCGGGACTTCTGCCGCTTTAGGATATGCGGAAGTAGCTGGAATTCCGCTGGATTCCGGTCTGATTAAAAACCGTTATGTGGGCCGAACCTTTATCCGTCCCGGTGGGCAAGACCGGGAGTTTGCTGTCCGGCTTAAGCTAAGCCCCCTGCGTGAAGTATTGGCTGGGAAAAGGGTGGTGATGGTGGATGATTCCATTATCCGCGGCACGACATGCGGGCGGTTGGTGCGGCTTTTAAAGGACAATGGCGTCAAAGAAGTACATGTAAGGGTGGCGTCACCGCCGGTGATTTGGCCTTGTTACTATGGCATCGATACCCCCTGTCGGGAGGAATTGATAGCGGCCCGGCTAAATCAAGAGCAGATTCGACATCATATTGGGGCTGACTCGTTAGGTTTTTTAAGCCTGGAAGGATTGAAACAGGCTCTGGGGTTGAAAAATAATCCCCATTGTTTGGCCTGTTTCAACGGGGATTATCCAGCCGGCCGATTGAACCGGAATGAAGGGAAGTAATAAGATGGCAAAACAAAGCTGGAGCTATGCAAAAGCAGGCGTGGATATCGATGCCGGAAATGAGGCGGTAAAGCGAATAAAATCATTGGTACGGACAACCATTAGGCCTGAGGTGCTGTCGGAACTAGGGGGGTTTGCCGGCTTGTTTTCAGTGCCGGCAGATCAATATCAGCGCCCGGTATTAGTGGCTGGCTGCGATGGCGTTGGGACCAAGCTTAAGATAGCATTTGCAATGGAAAAACATGATACCATCGGGATCGATTGTGTGGCCATGTGTGTAAATGACATTCTGGTGCAAGGGGCAGAGCCGCTGTTTTTTCTAGACTATTTGGCTGTGGGTGGGCTGGTGCCGGAGCAGGTGGAACAAGTGGTGCACGGGGTGGTTCAGGGTTGTCGCCAAGCTGGCTGTGCCTTGTTGGG
>DATERQ010000217.1:0-5198 GCA_035271345.1 bacterium
CATTTACTGCGAGCAATTCCGTGTAGTTATTGGGCTTTGACTTGTTAGGCAGTCTTACCCTTGCCTACAGCCTTATGTGGTTTCTATTCGTCAGACCGGGGGTTTGCCTACACCTTCCTTCAGATTCCACCTCGCGATGGATACCCTTGGTGTTCGGCTATTCCCTTCCCACTACCGGGCGGGTTCGGGACTTGCACCCTTTAGATTGTATCCATGCCGGGCGCACCCTAAAAAGCAGGTCTACAAAAGTGTAGCCCTGCTTTGCCATTCCTATTTGCAACTTAACCGGACATGCGTTTTAGAAGGGCTCGTACTTCAGTTCCAGAAGACAATGATAAGGCCTCTGTGGCTAGCGCCTGGGCTTCTTGGAAAGGCCAAGAGCGAACCTTTTCCTTCACCGGCAGTAACGACGGTGTCGCCATACTGAATTTAGTCAATCCCAGGCCCAACAGTAACGGCGCCGCCCTTGGTTCACCGGCCAGTTCTCCACAAAGGCCAACCTCAATTCCGGCTTTACTGCCAGCAGTTAAAGTAGCATCGATCAATCGTAGAATAGCAGGGTGCAGCGGGTCAAACACCTTTTCCACCTGTCTGTTCTGGCGATCAGCGGCCAAAGTATACTGGATCAGATCATTTGTACCAATACTAAAAAAGTCCACCTCCTGGGCCAACTTATCGGCTATTATGGCTGCCGCTGGAGTCTCCACCATAATCCCCAGTTTAACCTGCTTTCCATGGGGGATTTTATCCAGATCCAGCTCCTTTTCAGCCTGAATCAGCAGGCTTTTTGCTTCCCTAATTTCTTCCACAGCCACCACCAGCGGCAGCATAATCCTGATATTTTCGTTGGTGGCGGCCGCCCTCAGAATAGCCCGCAACTGAGTACGAAATATGCCCGGCCGGGATAAAGAATAACGTAAAGCCCGCCAGCCTAAAAACGGGTTGTCTTCTCGCTTTAGCCCCAAATAAGGCAAATCCTTATCTCCACCAATGTCTAGCGTACGGATTATAACCGGCCGTGGAGCCATAATCGCCGCCACCTGTTGGTAGGCTTCCGTTTGTTCATCCTCATTTGGCAATTCTTTCCGATCCATATACAAAAACTCGGTTCTAAACAAACCTACCCCTTCGGCTCCAAACTTAATAGCGGCCTCAGCCTCAGACGGGTGACCGATATTTGCCATCAATGCCATCCGATATCCATCTGGAGTAACTGCCGGTTCCGACGCCAAAGCCAAAGAAAGGCGATGCCGGCTTTCCATTCGGATCTGCCGCTGCTTCCACTTGGTCAGCTCCATATCAGTCGGCTCAACCAGTACCTTCCCGGTGATTCCGTCCACTACCACCAACTGCCCGCTGTCTATTTGATCTGAAATCCCATCTAAACCCACCACGGCCGGAATCCCCAACGAACGAGCCATAATAGCCACGTGGGATGTGCGCCCTCCGGCTTCCGTGACGAAACCCAACAACTGATCTTTGGGCAGTTGAGCCGTCAGCGACGGCGTCAATTCTTTGGATACCAGAATTGACGGAGCCTTAAACAGCGGTAACTGTTGTACTTGCCCTTGCAAATGAGATAATACCCGTGCTCCCACATCACGTACATCAACTGCTCGCTCTGCCATATATTCATCGGGCAGTTGTTCCAGTATGGCCGCCTGCTTCATTACAGCGTTGGCCATAGCGGTAACAGCACTTTGGCCTTGTTCAATAAGTTCCATTGCTGCCCCCACCAAAGCAGGGTCAGTTAACATAAGAAGATGAGCGCTAAAAATTTGCGCTTCTTCGAGCCCCAGCTCGTGTTCGGTCCGGCTTTTTAATTGGACCAATTCCCTTTTAGTTGCTTCCACTGCTGCTCCTAGGCGAGCTTGCTCTATTGCTGGGCTTTCAGGGAGACTTTCAGCGTTTTGATCCGGCAACTGCGGATGCCACACCACCGCTGGTCCAATACCGATACCAGGTGCGGCCCCTTGGCCCAAGTATCTCTCCACTGCTGCTCACCTCTGTTTTATTTGTCGTCCACCAAGTTTAGAAAAAACTGTTGTAACGCCTCGGCTGCTTTCTGTTCGTCCTCCCCCTCAATCCCAATGGTAATAGTTGCCCCTGAACGCGCTCCTAAACCAAGGACACCAAGGATGCTTTTGGCATCAGCCGTTTTACCGTCCACAGAAATGGTAATCCGAGACTTAAACCGGGCTGCCGTTTGCACAAATAACGCTGCCGGCCGGGCGTGGAGTCCCAATTTATTGGTTAAAATCAATTCAATTTCTTTCATTGTCTTCCCTCGCACTGTAGCTTTTTTAAACTAGCAGCCCCTTCCGCCGCCGCCTTAACTGCTGCTAAAGGACTCCCTAAACTCGCTTCCACAGCGGCTGCAACTGCACCTTCCACCAACGGCCCGTCAGCCAGTTCTACTTTTGCCCGCACCTTTTCCGTCAAGAAGTCCAGGGCCATTTCAGCGCTTAAAACAGCGCTGCCTAAATCCATCAACAACAAAATCCCTTCACAATGGGCTATTTCCTCAATGCCCTTCTGAATCAAGGTGGCATCCGTCCCCAAGAACCCATCAGCAGTGCCACCGGCAGCTATTATAGCTACCCCAGGGGCCATCTGTGAGGCTATTTCTTTGGTACCCAAAGCCACCAGCCGTGAATGGGATACTAATACCAATCCAATCATAATTAAATCTTACCCCTTAAAAGCAGCGATAAATTCCCGACAAAAATCCGGTAAATCAAGTGGCCGTCGTGAACTGACAAGGTTTCCATCTACCACCACTGCCTTATCCACCCAGATGGCACCGGCGTTTTCCACATCATCTCTAACCGCCACTGTAGAAGTCATTGTTTTCCCGGCCACCACTCGAGCCGAAATCAAAACCCAAGGAGCATGGCAAATCGATCCCACCGGCTTGCCAGCCTGGAAGATTTTGCGGACAAGGCTCAAGACGTTTTCATAACGCCTTAACCGATCCGGTGCCCAACCGCCCGGGACAACCAGTCCATCGTAGTCGGCTGCATCAATATCTGCTATCTTCTTTTCTGCCGGCGCTGTCAAACCATATTTACCGATGTACTCTTTGGCGCTGCCGGTTCCGATCAGATCCACCTTAGCCCCGGCTTCCCGAAAACGCAATACCGGATACCAAAGTTCCAAATCCTCAAAGCCCGTTTCCACCAATACCGCTATTCTTTTGCCCGATAATTCGGCCATTCTATCCCCTCCTAGCCAAAAATTCCTCCATGGTTTTAAGCATAAGGTAAGTGCTGGTGGCACCGGGGTCTTGATGGCCAAGGCTACGTTCACCCAAATAGCTGGCCCGCCCTTTCCGGGCTATGATTCCTTTAGTATACTCCACTCCATCTTCCGCTGCCTTAACAGCTTTTTCAAGCGCTACTAGCGTGCCGTCACCGGAAGCCAAGGCAGCAGCCAGTGTCTCCACCGCCGGCTGCAATGCGTCCACTATGGTCTTATCGCCGGGCTTGGCTCGGCCCCGCTGTTTGATCCCTTCTAAAGCGGCAGCAAGGCCCTGGTTAAGATCATCGCCGGACAGTTCGCTTTTATCTCCGATGGCCATCCCAGAACGAAGAAAAGCTGTACCGTACAAAGGCCCTGACGCCCCACCTACTTTGCTTACCAAAGTCATCCCCACTGTCTTAAGCACGTCGCCGGCGTCGCTGTCTTTTACTGCCGGAATCTTTTCAGCCACAGCCCGAAATCCCTTTGCCATATTAATTCCGTGGTCAGCATCGCCGATTGCGCTATCCAGTTCAGTTAAAAAAGTTTTGTTTTCTTCAATTACGCGGCCGATAGCTAAAATTAGTTCTTTCAAATCACTTACTACAAGACCCATTCCACTACCCTCTTTCCTTACAAGGGGGCGCCAATGGCGCCCCCGACTGCTAAAATTGTGTAAATGCCGGAGTATCTGCTGGGGCCGCCAGCAACTCTGTCAGTTCCTGATCGAGTTTAAGTAGGGTTATGGAAGCCCCTGCCATCTCCAGCGACGTCATATATTCGCCTAGATATGTGCGGAATACCTTAATTTTTTGTTCTGCTAACATAGCCGCTACTTTCTTATTAAGAATAAAGAGCTCCATCTGCGGGGTCGCACCGAGCCCATTGATCATAACGGCCACCTCATCCCCAGGGCCAAAAGGTAAATCGCCCAATACCTTTTCAGTCAAATGCTGGGTAATATCGTCCGCCGGCCTTATTTTTTCCCGATGGGTCCCCGGTTCCCCGTGGATGCCCATCCCTATTTCCACTTCATCTTCGGCCAAGGTAAACGTAGGTTTCCCTGCCGCCGGCACAATACATGGCGTCAAGGCCATGCCCATGCTGCGCACATTGGCAATTACTTTATTGGCCACCGCCTCCACTTCGGCTAAGCTGCCCCCGGCTTCCGCTTTTGCCCCTGCAATTTTGTGAACAAAGATAGTACCGGCAATACCGCGCCGACCTTGGGTGTAAAGGCTGTCCTCCACCGCCACGTCATCGTCCACTACTACACTGGCAGTCTCAATCCCTTCAGCCGCTGCCAACTCCGCCGCCATCTCAAAATTCATCACATCACCGGTATAATTCTTGACTACCAGCAGGACACCGGCACCCCCATCCACTTCCTTGATCGCTGCTAAAATCTGATCTGGTGTCGGTGATGTAAAAACATCGCCGGCACAAGCTGCTGATAGCATGCCTTTGCCGACAAAACCACCATGGGTAGGCTCATGCCCGCTGCCGCCCCCGCTCACCAATCCCACTTGCCCTTTGATGGGGGCATCCTTTCTAACTACCACATCCAATTCAGGTATCAAGCGGATATAGTCCGGATAGGCCAATTCCATCCCGGTCAACATTTCTTTCACTACTTGTTCCGGCACATTAATGAGCTTTTTCACTTCTAGTCACCCCTCAAACATATAATAAGAAAGCACCCATAGACCATTGCCTGGTAACCGGACTACCGATCCATACCCTTGAAACCAGAGGGTTTTGCCAGTGACTCCCCATTGAAGCCACTGGCAGCTCATTTTTAATTATAGTTTTATATTCCGATGGACAAGTGATCAAGCCCTACCAACCTGTTACAATAGCAACAGAATAATCGCCGTGGTAATCACCAGCGACACCGCTGGTGGGTCGATATGATTCTTACCATAGTTAAAGAACAAGCGCGCCCCTAGTTCGCCGCA
>DATERQ010000218.1:0-2244 GCA_035271345.1 bacterium
TACCAATTATCATGCTCACGGCCAAGGACGAAGAAACCGACAAGGTACTGGGGTTGGAATTGGGCGCCGACGATTATGTCACCAAACCCTTTAGCCCGCGGGAGCTCTTGGCCCGGGTACGGGCCTTATTGCGCCGGGTTCAATCTTACCGCGATCTGGAAGAGCAGGCGGAGCAGATTGTATTTGGTGACTTGGTCCTGAATTTGGAGAGTTACCAGGTTACTAAAGCCGAACAAATAATTGACCTTACCGTGCGGGAATTTGAATTGCTTAAATTCCTCTCCTTGTCTCCGGGGCGGGTATTCTCCCGAGAGACTCTGTTGGAGAAAGTATGGGGTTATGATTTCTTCGGTGATATTCGCACGGTGGATGTTACAGTGCGCCGGTTGCGCGAAAAAATAGAAGACGATCCCGGCAACCCGGCTTATGTGTTGACGCGGCGGGGTGTGGGCTATTTGTTTGGAGGGCAGTAGCTTGAAGAGTATCCAGGGGAAAATGGTTGTTTTATACATTCTCCTGGTTCTGGTGGCCATGGAGATCATCGGCGTTCAATTGGTGCAGCGGTTGCAGAATTACTACGACCAAAACTTCCGCACCACTTTGGAAACCCAAGCCAACTTATTGGCCGGTTTTGCTACCCGTTATTTTGCCGGCGAGCAAAGTGAAGCCTATTTAGGTGACTTGGTGGATGATTTCCGCCTTCAAACCGGAGCCCAGATTACAGTGGTGGATGCCGGCGGTATGCTGCTGGCCGCCAGCGGAGCCCAACAGGACCAACTGGGAAAGCGCCTCCAACAGCCACATATTATCCGAGCCTTAAGCGGCGTTTCCGCAACTGAAGTGCGACGGGAAAGCCAAGGGAAGGCTCGGACTTTGTATTTAGCCGTTCCGGTCCGGCGCCATGGGGAAGTGGTGGGGTCGGTGGGCTTGAGCTCTTCCTTGGACGAAGTGGATCGGACTTTAAGCGAAATCAAAGGCATTTTTCTCAAAGCCACCGCTACGGCTTTACTGGCTACGGCGGCATTGGGTTTTGCTTTGGCCCGCACCATTACCAAACCGATCCAAGAAGTGACCAACCAAGCCCAGGCCATTGCTGACGGGGATTTTGACGAACCAGTCACCGTTTATTCCCAGGATGAAGTGGGCCAACTGGCAGCCATGTTCAACCACCTTCGGGAGCGGTTAAAGGCAAATCTAACTGCCTTGTCGCAAGAAAAAGAAAAGGTGGAGGCGGTGTTGGCCAACCTCAGCGACGGCGTAGTGGCCTTGGATTCTGCCGGCACTATCCTCCTCATCAACCCGGCAGCATTGCGCCTTCTTCCTCTTACCCATGACGCGTCCCAGATAGTGGGCCGGGATTTCGCGGCCGTTTTTCCCCAGTTGGATTTGGAAATTACCACCAGCCCAACCCCCACTGCCAGCACCGTGGAGCTGGTGGATAAATATCAGCAAAAACGCGTTCTCCGGGTTCATATGGCCACCTTTAAGACTGATCCCGCCGGGCCTGGCCTTGTTATCACCCTCCAGGACATTACCGATGAAGAGCGGTTGGAAGCCATGCGGCGGGAATTTGTCGCCAATGTGTCCCATGAGCTGCGAACGCCCCTAACGGCGGCCAAAAGTTATGTGGAAACCATCTTAGATGAAGATGAAACCCTGGAGCCTGGGCTCAGACGTCGCTTTCTCACGGTGGTGAACGATGAAGTAGACCGGATGGTCAGGCTGATACGGGACCTGTTGCAGCTCGCCCAGTTGGATGCTGGCCGGGCCCCGCTTAAAAAGCAACCCCTGTCCCTACCGGATTTAGCCCGCAAGGTGATGGAGCGGTTTCAAGTCCAGGCCCGGCACCACCAACTGACCCTGGACTTCCAAGCCCCAGACCCGCTACCGCCGGTGGTGGCTGATCGGGACCGCCTGGACCAGGTATTGGCCAATCTTATTGGCAATGCAGTTAAATATAGCCCGCCCAGGGGAAAGATACAAATTACAATAACAGCCGAAACTGGCGCTGGAGTAAAAACCACCGTTTCCGACAGCGGGCCCGGGATCCCCACTTCTGATCAAGGGCGCATTTTTGAACGTTTTTACCGGGTGGATAAAGCCCGCTCCCGGGCTCAAGGAGGAACCGGCCTTGGGCTTTCCATTGCCAAACAAATCATCGAGGCCCATGGCGGTACAATTCAGTTGGCCAGCGTTGTGGATGAAGGGACCGCGGTCAGCTTCACCCTTCCCGCCGGTTCAGAA